>JBAWXC010000001.1:0-29806 GCA_037144235.1 Candidatus Tayloriibacteriota bacterium
GATTGAAGGAGTAGATGGTTGTGAAGATTGTGCCGCAACATTCTTCAAATCTTTCAAAGAAGAAAGGGTTTTGAATCCTTCTGTGTTGTCAGGCTGTATAGTAGGTGCAGGAATGACCTGTTCGCTCTTTTGAGCAGATGTATTCTGTGGCTCTACTTTTTTTGTGGTATTCAAAACTGACTTCAACGCTGAAGCGATGGCGCTTGATGTTGCTGAGGAAATAACTGCTGTTTTATTTTTTGGTGATGAAACTGATTGTTCTGTCTTTGCTTGAATAGGTGAGGGTTTTGAGATCTTGGTACTTGTAGTTTCTGGAAGTTTCGGAGATGGAGACTGTGGAGCTGTTACAGAGGCTGGAGCACTGACCAGTGTAGGAGCTGGCTTCTTCGCTGGTGTTGATTCGTGGAATTTGACGATACCCTCTTCGACTGACGCACGAGCACCTGCGAACTGCTCACGTGATGCAGCAATGATTTCTTTGACGTATGAGATATCTGGATGAGCAATCGGTGGCAATGTTGTCGCTGAAAATGGTGCTGAACTCAAGCCATCAATCATGAGTTTGAGATAGAGTTGATATTTGCCCAAATTGACGAAATCTTCGATTTCAAACTGTGGTGCAAATTCTTTTTCGAGAGCTTCTGCATCGGTAGCACCGACACGAAATGCGATCATCGTACCGACGTTACCGAACACTGCAGGACGTACGAGTTCATCCATCTGTTCGATGTATTGGTGCGCAATCGTAAGATTGAGTTTATATTTGCGTGCTTCTGAGAGAATATCTGCAAATGAGGCATTGGCGAAGTTTTGGAATTCATCGACAAAGAGATAGAAGTTCGGTAAGACCTTCATGACACGATCAGGTACATCGGCGCGTGACATAGCAGCGAGATATATCTTGGTAACCAAGAGACCTCCGAGGAGCTTCATGTTTTCATCACCAATCTTTCCCTTGGACAAGTTGATGATGATGATCTTGCGACTGTCCATCGCCTCACGGAAATTGAATGACGACTGTGGTTGGCCAATCATATTTCTGATCAATGGATTGGCTGTGAACTGACCGACTTTGTTCTGGATCGCAGGCACCGCTTCAGCCGCTTGACGTTCGGTATAACTCGCAAATTCTTTGACCCAAAATGCTTTGACTGAAGGATCTTTGATCTGAGCGACGACTTCATTGCGATACTGTTTGTCTGACAACATACGGTTCACGCCGAGGAGTGTCGAGCCAGGAGCATCCATGAGTGCGAGAAGTGTGTTAGTGAGAATATACTCCATGCGGGCTGACCACGCATCAACCCAAATCTTCTTGAAGGTACTCATGAGTCCTGATACAACGAGATGCTTTTTACTATCATCGACATTTTCGAGCACATTAAAAGAGATAGGATACTCCACATCAAATGGTGCGATGTATATAACGTCACGAATACGTTCTTTTGGAACATATTCAAGAAGGAGATCTGCGGTCTTTCCGTGAGGATCAATGAAACACATTCCCTGTCCGCTCTGTATATCTTGAGCGGCCATATTTTCGAGCAAGGTAGATTTTCCCATACCCGTCTTTCCGATGACATAGACATGGCGAGTACGATCTTCGGCTTTTATGCCAAATTTAAGCTTGCGGTTGCGCGCATCTGTTTCCGCAAAATAGGTTATGCGATTGTCATCATGAAATCCTGGCATTTGAGTATTATTATACCATATCCATGGACTTGGAATAGTTGTGAGAAAGCCCCTGTACCACATTCGGTCATATGAAGCTCTTCGTTCATTAAATAATATGGCTAAAGAATATTCCTAGTTGGTACACTCCCGCTGGGAATGCTTCATATGACCGAATGTGGTACAGGGGCTTAAACACCTATATACACCTTAATAAAAACGGAAACCCGAGGCGCGTGGTAACGCCTCGGGTCAAACGGTCAAAAGTTATACCATGACTCGGCGATCGAGGAAGATCTGATCGCGAGGATCACGCGGCTGCACGTGCAACCTGCTCGTTGACGCCTGCCGGGAGGCGTTGATTTTTTCGATGATATGCGGAGGAAGTTGGAATTTGCCCTGACGGAAGAGGACCAATTCCTGACGCGTAGCGAAGTGGTATCCGTGCTGGATCGCTTCAGCGACTTTCTTGCATTCATCTGAACCAACAATGGGAACTTGCTCACCATTGTCGCCAACTGTTACTTTCAGTTTCGATGCCATAACTTTATATGTTTTATTTTTTCAACTGCGAACTGCAACTTTATTTACAAACGGCATCCCAATATCCATTGGGCGTCGTATATGTTCAAGAAAAATGCTACCACTCATATATAAGATATGCAAGGGCTATCTGTGCGTATCACAGCTGCGCATTATTTACGTACTGTTGTAGATGTCGCGGAAGATCCTGCCCCAAGTAAATAGTCTTTTTTGTACACACTGGCAGCATTCCAGATCATCCAACTGGTCAGTCCTGAATCGTAGGTTGCTTTCATCTGCGCACGAACCATATCCGGTGTGTAAACTGTACCGAGATCAAACGCTTGAATCCATGTACGCAACTTGAGAGGAGATGTTGAAGCAGTTACTGCACGCTCAACTGCCCTACTCATAGAAGACAGGACGACTTCATAAGGATGCTTTGCGGGTTCGGCGAAACCATTAAATCCTTTTGCAAAATGAGATGGATACACCATCGGAGCTACATAATCGAAATATGGAAATGTATTTTCGAGGACCTGACCAATGCCCATATCATCAAGAGCACTTGTTGTAAGACCGAATAAATCGGCCGAAGTGACTATGTGTGTTTTCGATTGAACAACAGTTGATGTTCCCTGTGTTACTAGAGACGGATCAAGATTGTCATGAAGGTACACAAAGAATTCTTTCAAAATAGATGCTTTGATTGATGAGGCGGTATGAGGAATCAACATATCAGACAACACACCATCAGATGGGAAACGAATATAATCAAAGTTAATCTCATCAAAACCGATATCATACGCTTCACGACTCATAGCGACCACATGATCCCAATATGCTCGTGCTCCTGGATATATATATGCCAAACCATGTGTATCTTTCCACGTCATGCCTGGATGAGACTTGCTCTGTATAGCCACATCTATATGTTGTGATGCATACAAAGGATCCTGGAATGTTGTGATACGAGCTATTGTATACAAACCAAATCCATGTAATTCAGCGATAAACTCTGGTAGATCAGTGATGCGACACCCCTTTCCGGCAGATTGAGGAGATTGCAACGTCGTCGAAGCATAGGAAATAGTACCGGTATAATCTTTGTAATCGATTACGATTGAATTGATCTCCGTATCACGGATAACTGCAAACACTTTGTCTCGAAGACGTTTCTCAGAAGCAATGCATGCGGTCATGTATATCGCTTTGACTGCACGAGGTGTCTCTCTATGAATAACAACTATTGGTTCTTGCTTTATTGGAGTAGATGATCCAGTCACACTACTATCTTGTTCCAAAGAAAAAGAAATGCGTCCAAATGGCAATAAACATGCGAGCATATACACTCCACCGAGTACTATGCATGTAAGCACAACGAGTGTGAACAGTTTTGTAGCACCATGTTCCCACACACGAGAGATCATGTTGTCATCGAATGATCAGTGCCAGTAATAGGAGTATCAGTAGGTTTGTCTGCAGGAATAGGTTGGATCTCGGATATAGCTGACGACTCAACTTTTTGTGATGGTGATTTGTGTTCAACAAATGGAACTGCGGATTCATCGGTAGTCTTTGCAATAGGAGCTGTACGATACGCCATGATGACAATAACCAATCCTGTTATAACAGCGAATACCTGTTCCCATGCGAGAGAAAAACCGAGAAATAAAAAGGCTATAACCCATACACCAATAAGCATTGTGATTTGTCTGTGTGACATAGTACATCCATTATAGCGTGTCATGGTAGAATAATGCTAGAGGAAATATATGTTCACCAAAAAAATCAGCTCTGTTCCCCTCACTCGGGACGAGCTTACACGATTCTCTTCGACGCAAGAAGAGATCGTTGCCCGGATCACCACCTGCAACCAAGATTGGTATGCGGGACATGTGTATCGCATGGGGATATTGCGTGAGTTTTTCTATATCGTTTTAGAATTACCCTACCACTATCACCCGTCCGAACACATTTCCAAAACGGGATCATGCTCCCCTGCATTGTTTTCAAATGAAGACATCGCTATCCGCAAAGTGCCCTATCGAAAACGATTCACACTCTTTTTCACAGACACATTACGGATCGTGACACCCAATACACCACCAGAAATACTGGTGTTTCACTCACACACCGAACGGATCGTGTGCTCAAAACGAATTATTGACATCGAGTCAATCAAACGAATCGTCAGCTTCACCTAACCACATTGTATATATACGATGTGGTTACTTTTTTATGAGACAATCACTACAAATTCGCCTTTTATTTTATCTGGATGTAATTCAAAATAGGCACGAATTTCTTGCGCTGTACCAGCAACGGTCTCTTCAAATATTTTTGTAAGTTCACGACATACGGTCACCTTTTTTGTATCACGGACATGTTCAATAAGTGATTCGATCGTCTTCATGATTCTATGTGGTGATTCATAAAAAACCATCGTACGTTCTGCAGAAGCTATTTCCTTGAATAACGTCTCTCTTCCCTTTTTATGTGGCAAAAAACCAAGAAAGGTAAAATCTGCACACGAAACCCCAGCGATCGACAATGCGGTTGTCACTGCTGATGGTCCTGGAATACCTTCTATCTTCAATTCACCAGAGTCTATTTCTACTTTCAATTCTTGACGAATAATTCTCACCAGTTCACTCCCTGGATCTGATATACCTGGAGTGCCTGCATCAGAAACGAGAGATACATGTTTCCCTTCTTTGAGTAATGAAATGATTTCTTCTACGCGAGATATTTCACTATGCATATGATACGACTTGGTCGGTACTGAAATAGCGTGACGATCGAGGAGTCGTTTGGTCATGCGAGTATCTTCACACAAGACGACATCCGAAGTAGCGAGCACTTTCAACGCTCGAAGTGTGATGTCTTCGAGGTTGCCGATAGGAGTTGCGATTACTGAAAATAAAGCCATGGGAATACACTACTACTCTTCGCCCACAAAAACAAACCTCGGAACTTTTATCCCGTTCACCTCTACTTCTTCAAGAAACATACGTTCTGGTCGGACCCATGCTTTTGAAATAGGATTCTCATACTGAGCTTCATAGACGACCATATCCTCGAGTGTCTCTGAGTGTTTCGCATTAGCAATAACTCGATATAACGTACCTTTCTTGGAGTGTTTATATATGCCGAGACGAATAGCCATAACAAAATTATAACACGTGCTGTATTCGACTTTGCACTTTTAGCTATAAACTGTAAACTACTTACATGAAACCTATCACCTATATTACCCGCGATATTGAACGTGCTCTTGGCGTGAAGCCATCTGCTACGTATCATATCGTTACCAATACTTGTCCGTATTCCGAAGAAATAAAGAAGCAATACCCTGATTTGGTGACCCTGATTCCCGCTTCTACAAAATCACTCGGCACCGCTGATCTGATCACTCAATACAAAGAAATCCACAAACCTGACGTGTCTGCATCTGATCTTCTTGTCTTCAAAAATACGGGCCGTGTCGAACCTGTCGCACAAGGAGCTGGTTGGCATCTCCTCAATCCAAAGGCATCTCTCGCAGATACGATCGAAAACAAACTCACTCAGGTTGAATGGCTCGGTGAACTCGGTAAAACATATCTCCCACGACATGCAATTGTAGAAGTCAAAAATCTTACGTGGACCAAAGAACCTTTCATCATCCAATGGAATCATGGATACACTGGCGGTGGTACACTCCTCATCAGTTCAGAACAAGAACTTCAAGCAATCAAACAAAAGTTTCCAATGCGCGTTGCACGTCGTACTGATTTTATTCGTGGTCCATCGTTTACCGTGAATGTCGTTGTTGCGGCAAACAAAATTCTTGTTGGAAATATCAGTTATCAAATCACCGGAACACTTCCTTTTACAGACAATATGTTCTCAACCGTAGGCAATGACTGGGGTCTCACTCATAGCCTCCTCAATGAAGAAGAAGTTGGCTATATCCAAGAGATGGCACACAAGATTGGTACCAAGATGAATATTGCAGGATGGCGTGGATTGTTCGGTATAGATGTGATTCGCGACGATGATAATAACAAAATATACCTGATAGAAATAAACGCTCGCCAACCAGCTTCAACAACTTTCGAATCATTCTTGCAAGAAGAAAATCGTCGCCACGGTGTCACAGGAATCACCACATTTGAAGCTCATCTCAAAGCATTGCAAGGTCAGACTATTTCTGATGATCTCATCCTCATCAATGACGGCGCACAAATCATACAACGTATCACCGCACAGACAACTTCTATTGTTCCTCAAAAAATAGCCGACCTCAATTCCAACGGATACATCACCATATCGTACGCAAATACCATGATCAAAGAAGACCTCCTCCGTATCCAAAGTATGCAAGGCATCATGGAAACTCACACAAAATTCAATGCCCGGGGAAAGAAAATTCTTGATATACTTTCCTAATACTATATATGAGTACTATTACCCTTTCGCCACAGGCACTTTCTATTATCGAAAAATATCTCCATTTTCAAGTTGGATCTGCTGTATGTTCTATTCCCTATTTCAACAACAAAACACTACGTTCACGCGCAGGACTTCGTGCATTGATCGGCAAAGGTAGTATCAAAGATATCACCGATGAAGTTCACGCCTTCATGGTCAAACAACACATCTCACCTGAAACCATTTCAAGTGAAAGTCTCAAGAAATTACTCGTCGATATGAAGATTGGTATCGATTGTTCTGCATTCACGTATTACGTTCTCGATGCAGAATTGGCACAAACACAACGAGGTTCACTTAAGTCACGCATTCATTTTATTCACAGCACAGGTATTATCGGCAACATACGTACTATGATGAGACCTATCGAAAATTGCGACGTGGCAACATTCGCTGATGATTCCAATAGTTCAATCGTTCCTATTTCTGAAGTCAAACCAGGAAACATGATCACTATGCTCGGTGGGCCAGATAGCATGAATCGTGATCATATTCTCGTCATTCATGCAGTTGATATACACGAAAACATTCCTCAAAAAATCTATTACTCACATACCATGGCATATCCAGAAGATGGTGTGTACGGCACAGGCATCAAACAAGGAACAATTTCAATTACTGATCCTGCGAAAGATATTATTGATCAAGAGTGGAATGAAAATGGAAAACATGGCATTGATCTTCCCCTCTTCACACGAGCACAAAAGTCTACCACTCAGCTCCGAAGACTAAAATAATAAGAGACGGAAATATCCCCGTATTCCTTGTTTCAGGCCTTATTTTCATGCTATTCTGTATACATGATAACTATCCTTCAAGGAACAGCTGATTTGGCTTATATTCTCGGTTTTTCCCTGATCGGGGCTGTTGTTGGTTTTCTCTGGGCACCACTTCTCAACCGAGTATTGTACAAATACAACATTATCAAAGGAGCAAAATCTGAACTCTCAGCTCTTGGTTCTCATGCTTACAAAGCAAATACCCCCGTCATGGGAGGTCTCTTGGTTATCATCACCGTCGCGGTCATTACGTATTTCTTGAATTGGAATCGCAGTTTTACATTCGTACCTGTCGGCGTGATGCTCTTGTCAGCCGCATTGGGTGCATTTGATGATCTTCTCCACATATATGGCTCTGAACGTCATTCTCGAAAACTCAAACATGTCTGGGCACTCATTCGAGTCCACAAAGATCTCAAGATGCGCATCTGGTATAGCTTCACATTACCATGGACTGTATTCAAGAGACTCTCAGTCTGGTTTGGTTCACGTCCCGGAAAAGGAGTATTTGTTCACGAAAAACTCATCCTTCAGTTTATTGCTGGATCACTCACTGCATGGTGGATTTATGCCAAACTCGGACCTGCATGGCATTTTATTTATTTCCCTCATTTTTATATATTAGGCAACCTCGTTGGATTTGCTGACTGGAATGCAGGATGGTTCATCATTCCTATTATCATTTTTATCGTCATGTTCACCGCAAATGCAGTTAACATTGCAGATGGTATGGATGGTCTTGCGGGAGGTATGCTCATCATCACCTTTAGTGCACTCACACTCCTTTCATGGATCAACGGCTTTGGTGAAATTGCTATTTTGAACGCAACCACGGTTGGTGCACTGGTGGCGTATACGTATTTCAATATCAAACCTGCCCGCTTTATGATGGGAGATGTTGGCTCTCTAGGACTTGGTGCTCTTCTCGCCGTCAATGCAATGGCTATCGGGGAAGTAAGTTCCCTCTTATTCCTCGTCTTTATGTTCTATATCGAAGCTTTTTCAGTTGTTATACAAGTATTTTCAAAATACACATTCGGTCGTCGCATCTTCCGCATGGCACCACTTCATCACCACTTTGAACTCAAGGGCTGGAGTGAAGAAAAGACCGTCATGCGTTTCTGGGTAACTCATTTCTTGTTCGTCGTCTTTGGATTCTGGCTCGCTCTCCACTAATATGGACTATCTTCACTGGGATGAAAAAGTAATAACTAACTTCTCTGACATAGCAATTTCTGATTTGTATGCACGAGGATATGTCTTCACGCGCATCGGCAAAGGTGCGATGCAACAAACACGCTCATCACGTATCGATTTGTCAGCATTTGAACTCACGAGTGAAAATAGACGTATCTTGAAAAAAGTCTCAGATCTTACTCTCAAAGAAAACCTTATTCCCTACGCAGGATATGATTTTACTATCGGCAAACTCGGCAAGGATTTTTATGACACCAAGTTTGGTTCAGGAATTATGAGTGCTCAAAAGATCAAAGAAATGATGACTGATTCAGCAAAGAGCAACTTCACAACACTTATCACCTACGGCGTAACTGGTCATGTGATCGGATACGTCATCACGTACAAAAATAAAGATATAATGCATTATTCATATCCATTTTATGATCTCACTGCCTCAAAGGATACTGGCCTCGGCATGATGACTCAAGCTATTCAACACGCCAAAGAACAAGGTTTGAAATATATATATCTCGGCTCTCTCCAACGCCCGAGTGATACCTACAAACTCCAATTCAAAGGACTTGAATGGTTCGATGGAACTTCATGGAAAACAGATCTTGAAGAAGTAAAGAATATCTTGAAATAACATGTCTCAACCCCTCCCAAAACATGTCCACGTCATCGGTATCTGCGGTGTCGCCACCAGCGCTCTCGCAATCGCTTTCAAAGATGCCGGCGTCATCGTAACTGGTTCTGACAAAGGATTCTTTCCCCCTGTTTCAACAGAGCTAGAAAAACACAATATCTCTTTTTATGCAGGATGGCATCCAGAATTGATGATTAAAGACGGGGTCCCTGACGTCATTATTGTTGGCACCGCATCTGGTAGTAACAATCCTGAGACTATATACGCCAAAGAACATGCTATTCCTATGTATTCTTTCGCTGAAGCAATTGGCACATTCTTTTCCAAGAAAAATTCAATCGTCTGTGCAGGAACATGGGGCAAGACATCCTCATCGGCACTTCTTTCTTACATCCTTATCCATGCACAATTCAAACCAACGTATATGTTTGGCGGTGTTTCTCTTTCTCATGAAGCATCCGCTCAACTCACTGACAGTGACTGGAGTGTGTTCGAAGGTGATGAATACAAGAGTGGACCAACTGATCCAACTGCAAAATTCTTCTATTACAAACCGACTCACCTATTGTTGAGTGCGGTGTCATGGGATCATGCAGATCTGTATCCAACAGAAGAATCCTATTTTCAGATATTCAAAAAGCTTCTTGCGCAAATTCCCCAAGATAGTTTCATCGTCGGCTGCGCAGATCATATGGGTGCCATGAGTCTCTTGAATAATTTTACTGGCAAAAAAATCCTCTACGGCCACGAAGGAACAAAAGATGCTACCTATACCTACAGTAATGTAATCCAAACACAACATGGTCTCGATCTCGAAATCCAAAACCAAACCAATCATTGGCATATCCATTCCCCTATGTTAGGAACGTATCAAGCAGAAAATATTACTGGGTGTTTCGCTATGGCCATGGAACTCGGAGTAAGTCCGGAGAAAATTGTAGAGGCAATCGGTTCATTCAAGGGACTCAAACGTCGTCTCGAAAAACGCCTCGATGGTGACATATCTATATTCGACGATATTGCACATTCTCCTGAAAAAGCTTCGTCTGTTCTCCATACTCTCCGTCAGATTTATGAAGGAAAAATCATTACTATATTCGAACCGAATATTGGCGGACGTGAGCGTGAATCTGCTGCAAAATATGATAATGCATTCAAAAACTCAGATGTCGTTATTATTCCTCGTCTCACCAAACTCAAAGTTGCACACGATGAACAAGAACAACCAATGGATGGATCTGCATTGGCAGATGTGATCAAACGTACTCACAATAATGTAGTGCACATAGACAACGATGAAGAACTCGTTTCATTCTTGAAATCACATACTACAAAAGGCGATGTGATCGCCTTTCTCGGAAGTCATGGGTTCAGAGGAATGATAGAGGAAACAGTGAAAATGTTAAATTTTCAAGGTTAAAGGTTAAAGTCCCCAAACCAAACGAAGATCTAGGTCTAATTGAAAATTTGACCTTTAACCTTGAAAATTGGCTTATTTTCCTTCATCAACAATCTCAGTCTTGACTGCCCCATCAGAAGCAATCTCTTTGATCGCGAGTGTCATACCGCAATGATTGCACTCGATCACCATACCAATGGCGAGATTCTGATATTTTGAAGTATCAACAGTATTTTTACATTCAGGACATACACACGTTGTTTTCATAGATAAATAGATTAGTAGATAATGATGTGAATAAATAACAAAACGGCTATATAACCGTACTTCACATAGTACCCAAAAAATAGTAGGATGACAATATCAAGTTTCAAGGTTAAATTCCAAAGGTTAAATTATTTTTGACTTTAATTGAAAATTTAACCTTGAAAATTGAACATTTATGTCAACTCCCCTCGAATCATACCCTGAGCTTGCCCGAGCTATCGGCGTGCCAACTCTCTACTTCAAGCGAGATGATCTTCATGAATATGGTTCTCACAAAGGCCGTTCCATTCCTGTCATGATAGATTTGTACTATGCATCTGGTGACAGAGAATTCGTCATCTCTTCTTCTGGAAATGCTGCCCTCGCCGCTGCTCTGTATATCAAAGAGCTTAACAATCGTTCAGATGAAAAAGCTTCTCTTGATATCCTTGTCGGTATCCATATCGCCCCACACAAGCTAGAAAAGCTCAAAAAGCTCGAGGACAAGTATATACGCATTTTGAGCAAAGAACGCCCTCTACAGGCCATTTTACAGGCTACAGACGAAGGTAAACGCAGCCTTCGACAGTCTACCGATGATACTGCCCTTATAGGGTACGAATCTCTCGCACAAGAGCTTCTCGATATCAAAAATCTCGGGGCTGTATTTATCGGGACTTCTTCAGGTACAACTGCTCAAGCACTCGCATCCTATTTCGCCACTCACAAACATCCAGTTCAAGTTCACATTGTACAAACATCTTCATGCCACCCTCTTTCTGATACATATAGCGTATATGATGGACCAGAAGAACGTTCAATTGCCGATGCGATCGTAGACATTACTGCGCACAGAAAAAAATATCTCCTTCCTCTCATAGAAAAAACGGGAGGATATGGTTGGGTGGCAACCAATGAACAGATCGAAGCTGCTCAGACTATTGTTTGGGACAATGAACAACTCGAAATTTCTACGAACAGTGCCCTTTCAGTCGCAGGACTGATGCAAGCGGTCTATACCGGACGAGAAATCACCGGTGCAGTTGTGTGTATGATTTGTGGAGAGTGAAGAAATTTACAATTTTCAAGGTTAAAGGTTCAATTAATCACACAGTTGATTTTGATGAGCGAATTATCTTGGAGAAGATCAATAAGAGTTCACCTGCTTCTTTCCATAGAATGACAAGATTGTCTCTATGACTAGGATTTGATGTAGCGATTAAGCGTAACCAATGCTTTGTCTCACGTATCTCTTTCTTGGCAATAGATACTTTGTGAATAAAATCTTTTTTACTTTCAGCTTCAATGGCTTCACAATAATTTGCCCCTATTGAGCCAGATGAACCAACAACTTGTTCAATCAATCTACAATTAACTGAATCTATTTTTATTGATCGAACAAAATGAATAACTTGCTCAGCAAATTTGGCAGTCCTGTCTTCCAAATCGTATTTCTGTTTTTTATTCTCCATAGATAATATGCCAGCAAAAAATTGCCTTAATTATTTATAATTTAGCCTTTAACCTTGAACATTTAACCTTTATAGACCTCTCACCGCTTTCACAAACCTTTCCCCTCTTTCCTTACGTGAACGGTCGAAACCACCAGCTTCAAATCCTGGACTAAAAAGTACTTTGTCACCTGGCTGCGCATGTTCATACGTAAGAATAGTTGCTTCTTCAAGAGATTGAACTGTAGTGATCTTTACATCTTGAATGGATTGAAGGGTGAGACGTTCCTTCATCGTGCCACTTCCTGGGAGAAGAATGACTTCCTTTACATGTGTAGGTAACAAACCGTACAACACTCCATATTCACATCCTGTATCTACCCCACCAAATACGAGAATAGTATTTTGGGCTGATCCAAAAGTTTGTACTGCTGACTCAGTCGAATATGAACATATCGAAGCTGTGTCATTGTAGAACTCAATATGTTTTACCTTTTTGATAAATTCAAGTCTTCCCTTAAGTGCTTTCCATGATTCGAATAGAGACTGAGCTGTTTCATCAGGAACTTTGAATAATCGTGCAGTCTGAAATGCGAGCGCAGCATTGTCACGATCATGTGAAGCACGAGCATTGGGCAACCATGCTTCAGGGACCAACGATCTCTTGGTACGCAACATCTTTGCTTTGGGCTGGAATTTCATGCGATGTGTTGCATCGATCACTTCATCAGAAGCAACGATGAAATTGTTGTACGTCTGATATGTCACAATCTCAAACGGATTGGTGAAGTATGCTCCCTTTGGTGGAATAGTCGTGAATATTGCCACGTGCGGACTGATACGCATCTCGAACAATTCTTTCATGATCAGATCGACGATGCGAATGAGAATAATGTCTCCGCTTTTTGCCTTTTTGAGATGTGACAACGTGCCCAGAGCTGTCTCTGGATCAATCACAAAGAATCCCTGCCCTTCATGTGCATCACATGCACTCTGGAGCAATGGTTCGAGCATAGAGACAACCGTCGCCTTGCCACATGACCCCATCACACCTACGACGGTAAGTGGTGGAGCGAGTTTGAAGAATAATGTTTCTGGATATTCAATCTGTATCTTTTTTTCTTGAGCAACTTTGAGGAAACGAGAGGTGCGTGGATATTCATGCGAAAGGATGATGAGATCCATATCGAGAAGATCGTCCGCAGGGATAGAACCGCACACATAGTTTGCCAAGCCGATTGAACGCAAGAATACGAGATGATTTTTGAGACGTGCTTCACTGCGCACATCATACACAGCCACCAAAGCACCTGCTTTTATCAGGAATTTGATGTCAGTGATCATTTCTCCATGGGGACCAAGGCCGATCACAGCCACACGTTTTCCTTTGAAATAGTCCCGGGAAGTCATACGAATAATATAGCACGTTTTTGTACCACATCACCAAACAATAACTATTTTAATCCACTGGTGATAAGTTTTTTGATCTTCAGCAATTCTTGTAATAATGCCTGCAACTTGATCGAATCTTCAGATGAAACATCAGCTTGCATTATGAAACTCGAAAACTTCTTCAAAAACACGTTGTGAATGTCATGAAAATACTGTTCCAACACTTTTGTTTCATGCTCAGAATATACTATACGAGTATTTCTTCGGGCTGGACTGTCGAGTGCTCGCAATACTTCATTGGGTCGACGAATCCCTTCATAGACAATTGAATAATGGTTGAGAACTCCTTCGAGTGAAGGAGATATAAGTTGATAGTCACGCATGGTGGAAGGAGGTAAGAGGTATGAAATAAGAGATAGGAATATCCTATGTTCGTACCTCATAGCTCTTAGCTCGTTTTATGTTAATAATTAGCATTCACACTCTGGAATGTATCTGCGGTAACAATGATATGATCGAGGACACGAATACCGACGATCTTGCCTGCATTGATGAGTTGTTCAGTAACTGCGATATCTTCTGCAGAAGGAGTAACTTCTCCTGAAGGATGATTGTGAGCAAGAATGACTGCTACAGCGTTGCACTCGATAGCGATACGGAAAATCTCACGTGCATGAACGATGTTCGCATTGACAGTGCCGATAGATATGACTTCATCGCGAATGATCTTGTTGTGTCCATTCAAGTACAACCCTCTCAACTGTTCACGAGGAAGTTGTCTCATGTCTGCGAGATACGTATACGCATCCTGTGCATTGCGAATCGTGGTAAATCCATAACTTCCTTGATTGTAGAGTCTGCGATACAACTCCCCTGCAGCCACGATAGTACACGCTTTGACTATCGGTATACCGAGGTCGTGTGTGAGTTTTTCTGGGTTACGTTCTGCGAAGATATTCTTTTCTCCGTATTCCTTGACGATACGTGAAGCCATTTCGAGAACATCTTCTTTGATCGTACCAGTCACCAGCAAAAGCGCTGTCAATTCTTTGACTGAAAGAGCTTCTGGCCCTTGGGCAAGAAGTTTTTCACGTGGCTTTTCGTCCGAAGGCAGGTCTCGGAGCATGAGTGGATACTCACGCACCGATCGGTCGAGAAACAACGTTGTCTCAGGAATTATATACATGCTCTTTTGCATGTCTGAATTATATCAGAGTTAAGTAGTGTCAAGCAAAAGTAACATATGCACAGTATGAGGACACTGCGAGCGCGACTGGCGCGACGCACTAGGAATTTTTCAGCAGAAAAATATCCGCGTCCTCATACTGTGCATATGTTGCTTTTTGCTTCTACCGACTAAATAGTCTCAACTATAATTGTATTTACCTCTTTTGCTTCACCAAATGGCATACCGCCAACAATAACCACTTTCTCTCCCTTCTTTGCAAATTCATTTTCAATTGCTGACGTTCTCACAATATCGAGGATCTGTTCTATATTCTTGAATGTAGGAACAACCATAGGATAACAACCAAATGAGAGCATGAGCTTGTTTGCATTTTCAGCCTTGTCTGACAAAGCAAGTATGCGTTCTGCAGGTCTGTAACGAGCGATCATACGTGCACTCGAACCTGAGCGTGTAAGAGCAACAATCAATCGTGCACCAACATTGTGAGCAGCACGAACTGCTGATTGTGAGATGACATCAGTAATACCATGAGATTGATCATACTCAGCGATCGTGTCACAGGTATACACTTCTTTTTCAACACGGCACGCAATCTTGGTCATCATTTTGACTGCTTCGACTGGATAATCACCGAGCGTTGTTTCTTCTGAGAGCATGATAGCATCTGTTCCATCGATGATCGCATTGGCGATATCAGAGACTTCAGCGCGAGTTGGGATAGGACTCTTGATCATTGATTCCAACATCTGTGTCGCAGTGATGACTGGCTTGCCAACTGCATTACACTTACTGATCATGAGCTTCTGAGCAAGTGGAACTTCTTCTGCAGGAATTTCGATCGCGAGGTCACCACGAGCAACCATGAGACCGTCTGATGCGGTAATGACATCATCGAGTACATCGAGTGCTTCTGGTGTTTCAATCTTTGCAATGATCTGAGCATGTGATCCTGCCTTCTTCAAAATATCACGGAGTTCGATAATATCTGATGCACGACGAACAAATGACAATGCCACGAAATCAACTTTATTTTTGATACCAAATTCCAAATCTGTGCGATCTTTTTCTGTGAGAGAACTGATAGAGAGGTTTGCCCCAGGAACGTTGACTCCTTTCTTGCCCTTGAGCTCACCACCAACGATAACTTTACAAATGATGTCATTTCCTTTTACTTCAAGAACTTCGAGACGCTTGCGTCCATCTTGGATCATAATAGCTCCACCAACTTTAACTTCCTTTGGCAACAACGGATAGTTGATGTGAACCTTTTCTGCGGTTCCTTCAAATGCATCTGTGGTGAGAGTGAATATCTGACCTTCTTTGAGAACGATACCCTTGTCATCCTTGAATGTACCAATACGAATCTTTGGACCGCCGAGATCTTGGAGCATGGCGACTGTTTTGCCGGTCTGCTTCATAACTGTCTTCAAATTGTCGACGCGGTTTTGATGTTCTGCGAAGTCGCCGTGTGAGAAATTCAAGCGCATAACATTCATGCCTGCCTGCACGAGCTGTGTAAGCTTTTCGACACTTTCTGTTGCGGGACCGATGGTACAAACGATCTTTGTTTTCTTTCCGAGATTCATAGGATATAGGGTTACGTATTAATTAAATAATGAGAATCTATCATACTACATAATGTTTATTTCTCAAAGGCTATTAGGAAATATTCGCCTTTCGCACATAAGAGCGAAGATAGAAGAAGATAGCGACTGCAATTCCCAAAACAACAAGTACCAAGAGAATATTCAAGAGAATTTTATGTGACTCTGTAAATGGAATTACAGGGCCAGCTGGAGTTACATATAATGGATTCACGGATTCCAAGCCGACATTTACGATAGGCAGTGTTCCCTCCTCAATATACGAAGACAAACTTGCAATATCATATTGGGGTTGTTGTGCATTTGGATTTCCATAATAAAGAGTATACGAACTTCCTGTTCGTGCCTCAAAGATGACAGAAATGACTGGACTCAGTAGTGTAACTGATGGAGTAAGAGATAATGGCGGATTGTCATCATTAACAATTGAGAATCTCATGTAACGAGAACGTTGTTCTGAATATGTAATTTGACTTGAAGCTCCCTGAAATACTGAAGTTGATACACGAGAGATTGATCCTTGTCCAACATATGTCCATGAAGAAGTTGCTGAATTTGTATTTGAGACATCAACAACTACACGACGATTATAATTTGAATCTGAAGCCCACAATGTCGCAGAATTATTTATAATACCCTCTGCACCGAGATCGATAGTAACTTCTGTGGTCTTTTTGTCAGCATTGTTATAAATGACAGCATTCACTTCACGTGAATATTGTTCCGTTGAAATTTTAGTATCACGATATATTGTTGCATCAGAAACAGATACGGCTCCTTCTGGACCAGAACCAATTACAACTTTGAAGTATCGAGAAGCATTTCTTGGAAAAGTCACATCGTCTTTTCCAGAAACAAAACTCAAACGTGGGTCAGAAAATTTGAACATGAAGCCATCATTCGTAACAAGGGACCAACGTTCATCATGCATAGGAATCAATGATTCAGAAGCATATATCTTTACCTGACGTCTGAAATTTGGTGAATTGGTATTGATATGCAACCCTGTAAATACGCTGCCACTCTGTCCTGTATCAATAATAAACTCTGTTGAACCATCAGATGTTGAGGATAGATTGAGAATACTAACTGGAACTACTGGACCAGAAGATATGCTTCTTGTGAGAAAATACGGTGTCTCATTGCCTTGCGTATCAATGATACGAAGATCAGCAAAACCATTTCCAGTCCAATGCATATCCTGTGGAAATGAAAACGTGACCATACTCTGTTGAGTTGGAAGATTGGATATTGGTCTTGTATAGTGCCATTCACGTGGTGTAAATGCTGCAAAAGCTACCGTAGAAATTCCCAGAATAACAGATGTGAGCAATGCGATACTTTTTTTCTTTTGCATATAGATGAGAAATAATTACACAATTTCTTTAAGGCGATCCTTGTACTTTACATACGCGAACGATGCAGCAAGAGCAATCAAGCCGAATACAATAAATGAGATAATGCGATACAACTGTCCGAGACTCCACACATCAACAACTACTTTAACGGCAGTAATCACGAATAGTACAAGACCCATGCGTCTCAAACTCGCAATACGACGAGAAAAACCGACTGCTGTGAGAATCGCAGCATACAATGTCCACAAGATAGAAACGAGGGTGTTAGACTGATTTTGAGTACTCGACATATCAGCATAATATGCATTACCCAAATCACTTTGCTTTTGTGATGTGTCATATCCATTTGTATATCTCTGCGTATCACGTGATTGAACACTATATGTTTCCGCTTTCAAACTGAGTTGTGCTTCGTAGTACGAAGTAATCTGTATCGTGAGTGCAAACAAAGAAAGAACATTTGCTATGACTACAAACACTATTATTCCACGTTTCATTATGTCTTCCTTGATACTGCCAAATCTACGGTACATATAAGCGATGACATACGCAGCAATAATTGCTAACAACAAAACACCGAAGGTTGTATTGAATACTGGAACAAAATTATTGGTATGCGATGTTATTGAATACCACGTGAGGAAATCGAAAAGTCCCAATACGTACACTACAACACCCATCACTTGGAAACCTCTATTACTAATAACTGATGCAATACCGTACAAGAAACATGCTTCAACGAACCATGCAACCGCTATCCAAGGACCAGAGAATTGAAGTGGAACTGCGATTGACAGGAATGTAACTGCGAGACCTGGCAAGAATATATTCAATGCCGTATCCTGTGGATTTGCTTTATTAACTACAAAGGCAATCAACATATACACAACCGCAACAATAACTGAGAAGAAACCAAGAATGCCATGGTATTGTGGGTTGAGAAGTGCATACACCATAGATGCAAAAGCAAAAGCATTTGCACACATCAGGAGATAATCTGCTTCATCAGCTTTTGTACCCGCAGCAAGACCTCGAGCAACTTGAGCCACAAGGAAGATAAGGAATGTGATAACACAGAACAACAACGTCGGCATCAGAACACTTGGGTTATAGAAGGCTCCAAACCACATCATAAAGTTAATCGCTGTTCCGATAAATGAAGCAAGGTTTAAACGTGGCCACTTCTTGAAGAAAGAAATACCGAGCACACCTGCATTGATAATGGTCAGATACGCAAACAACATTCCCATCGCATTATCATGTGAGCCAACCAAGGTCGGTGTCGCAAAAGCACCAATCACTGAAACGAGAGCAAGTGTCTGTGTTGCATTCACAATACTAATAGCAAATGCGAGTAACGTCACTATAAACATGAATATACCTGTGGTCCCCGAATCGATAAGATTGTAGAACGAGTGTGCGGAAAATACTGACAAATATAAAACCGCTATACCTCCACCCATAAGAAGATCTGAATACTGGAGATATTTTGTACGAATATATTGCCCAACACCCAAGAAACCTACACCAACGAGAATACCAATCATCACCCTTCCTGCTGGACCGATCCAATTATTATCAAACGCGTACTTAAGGAAAAATGCGACACCAATCAAAACTGCAGCGACACCAATGCGACCAAGAATTTTTCCTGATGAATCATCTGAAGAAATTTTTTCTACAGGAGCAACTGGCGCTGAAGAAGTAACGGGAGAAACGACCGGAGCAACATACTCTTGATTGACTTGTTGTACAGGCACAACATTCACATTAGCAACGGGAGTTTCACTCTTGGCTATTGTTACCCCTCCTTTTATTAATCCTTTCAATTCTGCAACTGATTTTTCGAGTGCCTTAATGCGAGAGGATTGCTGAGAAGTCATGTACATTGCCACAACCGGTAAAACAAGGAGAAGTATTGGAATCAAAAAAAATATAGCCATGGTGATTACGGGTGTATACCCTTTATTAATATGCCATGAATTATAGCAAATAATCCGTATAAACGTTTTATTAGCATCACTTCCTAGAAGCTGTCTTCTTGATGCCTCTTATCTTATGGATAAAATGTACTATTGTGAATGTAATACCGCCAATCGCTAATATCGATAGTATAATCAATGAAAGCCAGTTCAATATGAATGAATTGAGTGTAGATAACATAGATTTCTTGACTAGTATAACAACTGGTTCTGACAAATTACTCTTGGCACCACGACCATCAATAGCTCTCAGTTCCAAGGTATATGTACCATGTGGTAAATTATTTGCCCACATTGTCTGGAACGTCCCATCATCAGCAACATTGACCATCTGACCAACCTCACCTCCAAGACTATCCTTGAGGATTATTTCAACACTCGTCAAAGGATATGATGTACCCCGGAGATAGAGAGACTCCCCTTCAGATAATTCATGAGGATACTTTGATAACCTAGGTGTATTCAAAGGTAAAACAGAGAAATTGGTACTCTGAATGGTCTCATTGCCTGCCTTATCAACAGCTTTTACGAGCAGTGTATGATCTCCTGGATCCTGCACTGGCAATGCATACACATTTATGTCTGTGGACGATGAAACTGATATGAACTTGCTGTTATCTGTCTTTATTTCATAATGATCAATACCAGAAAGATCATCCGTTGTCTTGAAACTTACGAGAGGTCTCGGATCGTCACCTGCACTACCCTGTGGTAATGAAATACTAAACGCATGTGGTGCGACCGTATCGACTTGAATCTTGAAACTACTGACTGGACCCCAACCATTTTTATTCTTGAAGCGAAGATTGAAATAAGATACACCATCAGAAATATCTGTTATCTCTTTATTTGCAATAGGAGGATTGTAGACTACTTTTGGAGTCGAAGGAGTCTTACTCAAGCCGGCTGAGACAGCCGCAACATCATCTGGAACATCCCATGTTAGTGATACATCTTTGGTGTTATACCATTTATTCTGATCAGGATGTGTCGAAGAGACAATCACTGATGAAACATTCTTATCACTAACTGTCGAAGTAGCTACTGTGCTCGTAGAGAGTGTGTCCGGAACTACATTCTGTGCATCAGTTATCTTCACTGAACTAGATACTTTGGAAGCGAGAACATCAGTGCCCAAACCATCGTTTGCACGGACTGCTGAATCAGCAAAGGCTATTGAACTTACACCTTTCTTTTTTGCCTTGAATGTAATCGATAGTATCTGACCACTCTTTCCTGTAAATCCTGGATTTGGTAATCCTCCATCAAAGGTCACTGTTCCATCGAGATTGGAATATTTTGGACTCTCAACCCACATTGAGAATATAGACGAGCTCGTATCTATCGATGTTACACTCAACAAGTCTTTGGGAAATGAAATGGTTGTATTAGCTGTATTTATAGCTGCACCATTTGTATTGACCAATACTTTGGCAGTGAAAGTAGAACCGACAGTAGAAGTTATCGACGCCGGAGAGATATACAATGTTGCAGCAGAGGCATTTTTTGCAAACACAGAAGAAAACGCGACTATGCACATTATGAACAATGCTCTATGGATATATACTCTGTTGAATACCTTATGCATAATACTATTTATTTTTTAAAGTATCTCTTATATATACCGACTGCAAGCAATAGTATTATCACTGCAATAATGATTCTATACCAATGAATTGGTTGTGATTCTAAAGTATGTACCAGTGGATATGTAGCTGATCTCTTATTACCAGCTTTATCATAGGCAGTCACATTCAAAGTAGCATTTCCACTCTGATCTTGAAATACATATGTACTTCCACTTCTTACGACTGGTCCACCATCTTCAGAGACATCATAATGATCTATTCCCGACTGATTGTCGACAGCGGTAAAGTATACGAACTTTTTGCCTGAGAAAAGAGAATTGTCTTGACCATCAACTATACTAAATGGTTCTGGTGAAATACGATCAGTAGATATCATATCTAGCCAATCATTGCTTGTAACGGAGTTTGAACTCTTTGGATCGATCTTTATATATACACCTTTGATAATAACAGGTGCTTTTGTTCCACTGCCATCATTCAAATATACAGATATAGTGCTTGGATCTACACTCACACTGCCCGCTTTTGTCGCTTGGACAATTATCTTGAACATCGTAGTACCTTCTATACTGAATCCTCCAGGAACTCCCCCAACAAATGATACCGTATGACCATCAGTCGACAATGAAGGTGTCCGTGGCCACAAACCAAACGAAGAACTAGCAAGACTAAATTCCTTGATGATCAAATCCCCCGGATTACCTTTGAATGTAATATCGCCTTCTACACTATTCAAGACTGCAGCATCTGCGTTTATCTTGACTGAAATGACCGCTGTATCACCCACTGAAATAGTATTTCTGGATGATTCTATATATACCGTCGCTGCAAATGCATGAATCGGTGCAATACCAAGAATCGATACTGCTATGACCAAGATATTTTTGCAAGTAAGACGTTTCATATGTTTCTATTAATGTGATCAGTTTTTATAATTTATTTACCCCAGTTATACAACAATATTGAGAAATCAACCGCATTTACTTTTCCATCTTTATTGATATCAACTGATGGATTACTAAATGGTGATTTCGTCTTCCAGAAATACAACAATATTGAGAAATCTATAGAATTGACCTTACCATCTCGATTGAAATCCGCCTTGTTACCAGCTTTGACTTGTCCGAATATTCCAAATTTTGAGAAATGATTTACGGTAGCAGTAAGAATCTTGGTGTACGTATCGAGAGTTGTAGGTAATACTTCCCATTTCTTTGTCTTCTCATTGTACCAATATACCTTCAAGGTATTTTCGATCAGACCATTGATCTGAGCGTTATTATACTTGAATGTGAGAGTTATAGGTTGACTGAATTGAGTCTGATTATTTGAAGACTTGATATCGAAAACCATGTTTGCCGCTTCCAAAAGACCCGGATTTACTGGGACAACAGGTTTCGTAGGATTATTCTCGACTATAGGAGTAACGGTAATAACAGATGGTGTCGAAATTGTATTTTGACTCACTGCAACTGTCAGTGTTCCACCGAGAACTGTAGTAGCTTTTACGGTACCTGCTTGATTGGAATCAAATTTCGTAGAACCAACCGTAGCCACTGTTACAGGAACTGCGTATATATCACTATTGGTATTGGTTGAAACCGGTGCTCCACTTGATCCACTACCACCCCCACCACCTCCACCACCACCACTATTTCCTCCAGTATTTGTTGGAGCTGTCGCAGTAAATGATCTATATGATATAGAACTTTCCGTTCCGAAATATGCAATTACCTTGAAGTAATAAGTGCCCGCATTTGGAACGGTCGCCGTAAGAGTTGTATTGAAATCTTGTCCAGCATTTATATATTTTGCAGCGACTGCGTCGAATACATTATGACCACTTCCACATGGATCATTGAGATCAGAGACAACACACCATTGATATTGATATTCATTACCACTCAAACCTTCGTTGGTTATAGTTATATTTGCAGATATATTTGGAGTTACTGTATTTGAAATATTATTTATAATAACCTGAGCAGGTGTAGTCACTACAGTCCAATAATCATTTCCTGGAAGAGTCTTACCAGTCTCTACGTTTGCAGAGAAAACAGTCTCCCATGTACCTGCTGGAGCATTTCCTGGTGTTGTATATGAATAACTATATGTTCCAGTAGCAACACGTGTCATGGCTACATTGTTTGCAATTATGTTACGAGATGGATCGTAAACAACGACAGTTGGCAAACTGAGAGAGTCTGTGAGTGTGCCGTTGTATATTGTATTAACAGTAGCAAGATAATTACCTCCAGCAACCACACTACCGAAATCAGATGTAGTAACTGTCCATGGTGATGCAGAAGAAAGTGTGAGTGATGTGAGTGTTCTAGTTGCAGAGTTCCAAATATCTGTTGCTAAATTTCCAGCTGAAGAAAGTGTTCTTGTGCTATATGACCAGACATTAGCTGGGATAGAAGCAACACTAGCTACGAGAGAACTGAGCGTTGAACCGAGTGAACTAGAAGCTGCAAGGACATTTGCATTGGTTGTATTGATATTGGTATTAGCTGTAGCAAGAGTTGCGCCGAGTGACGATGAAGCATTACTCAACTGAGTACTGAGGGCTGCAATATCAGTCCATGTAATAGTATCAGTCTTGGTTTTGATGCCGGTAACATTTGTCCAATCAATCGTATCTGTCTTTGTTTTAATACCAGTGACATCTCCCCATGCAATAGTATCAGTCTTAGCTTTGATCAAACCATTTGAAGTAACGAGACCTGTGACATCAGACCAGGCAATACTATCTGTCTTGGTTTTGATAGCTGATATATTACTTGTACCATTTTCTGTGATGAGAGTGGCCGCATTTGCTTTAACTGTTGTGACGTCTGACCAGTTGATGGTGTCGGTTTTTGCTTTAACAGCGAGAGTGATAGCAGCAAGTGAGGTTGAGGCGAGGTCGGTGTGTGCATTAATTGAAGAGATAGCTGAGGCAACCTGAGAATCTGTGTGACTATTAACCGCTGTTGTTCCAGCATTGATACTGGCAGCCAAACTAGATGAAGCATTTAGAACATTCGCAGCTGTAGCCAAGGAACCCGAAGTCAATGATGCATCAGTTAGGTTACGTGTTGCATATGACCAGACATCTGAAGCTGTTAGAGTTGAACCAACTGAGGTTAGAGTCCTCGTGCTATTTGCCCATACATCTGCAACCAACGTGCCGAACGTGGTAAGCGAACGACTACCTGATGACCAAACTGCAAGAGGAATAGTTGAAGCAAGAGAAGTTGAAGCGGTGAGCACTGTTGCATCAGTATGGTTGTTGATAGTTGAAATACCAGTTGTAAATTGTGAATCTGTATGACTGTTAATAGCCGTAATAGCTGAAACAACTTGTGAGTTGGTATTTGTATTTACGTTAGTGGTTTCAGTAGTAATTGCTGAACCAAGTGAACTCGAAGCCGCAAGGACATTTGCATTGGTTGTATTGATATTGGTATTAGCTGTAGCAAGAGTTGCGCCGAGTGATGAGGATGCATTACTCAACTGAGTACTGAGTGCTGCAATATCTGCCCAAGCAATAGTATCAGTCTTGGTTTTGATACCTGTCACATCAGACCAGTTGATAGTGTCAGTCTTGGTTTTGATACCAGTGACATCAACCCAGGCAATGGTGTCTGTCTTAGCTTTGATTTGACCTGAAGTTGTAACGAGGCCAGTAATATCAGACCAGGCAATACTGTCTGTCTTGGTTTTGATAGCTGAAATATTGCCTGTACCAATTTCGGTGATGAGGGTGGCTACGTTTGCTTTGACTGTTGTCACGTCTGACCAGTTGATGGTGTCGGTCTTGGTTTTGACGGCAAGAGTGATAGCAGCAAGTGATGTCGAGGCAAGGTCAGTGTGTGCATTAATTGAGGAAATGGCTGAGGCGACTTGTGAGTTGGTGTTTGTATTTACATTCGCAGTTTCAGTAGTAATTGCAGACGCAAGTGACGATGAAGCACTTGTCACGTCAGACTGTACTGCAAGTGATCCTGAATTGAGACCTGCACCAGTGAGAGTACGTGTCGTTGCACTCCAAACATCAGTTGCCAAGGTTCCGAAGGTGGTGAGGGAGCGTGTACCAGCAGACCAAACCGCTGTTGCAATATCTGATACCAAGGTACCAAAACTCGTCAATGTACGACCTGTATAATTCCATACGAGAGATGGTAATGATGAAGCCAAAGATGAAGAAGCGTCTACAACTGTTGCCGCAATAGAACTTGAAGCGTTACCGACAACTATATTTGTATTAGCATTCACAACTGAGGCAATAGATGAAGTCGCAGAACTATTCCAGACACTATTTGCAATATCTGTAGTTGAAGCACTGACATATCCAATCGTAAAAGTCTTGTCCAAGTTAGCCAGATCACCTCCCGCTACACTTCCACATGTCATGGTAGCTGGCCAGATACCCTGAGCTGTTAATGTTGTCGTACTGTAATAATGCCAACCAGTAGATAAGGCTGTCATAGGAACACTCGAAGCTACGATACTATTTGAAGGATTGTAAATAGTTATGGTACAAGGAGAAGTCGTAGCAACCAAGTTATCGTCATACACGAACTCACCTATTATGATCGTATCACCAGGAGCATATTTGTTTGTAGCGGCATGAACATGAGCCAATCCAATAAGGCCAAAAAAAATACATGCGCTTATACACAAAAATATACCGCATGTGTTTTTGTATACATTTCTAATCATGATTTACGTCTATTATATCAGATGTTCTCCTATAAGAAGAATTGATCCATATCGTGAGTTGATACAGAAGAACCAAAGGTAACGCTTCGATCAATGTCGAGAATATATCAGGCGGAGGAAGGAACCCGACAAAAATAAATATCATTGCTATAGCATAAAATCTCTTATCTCTCAGGAAATCTACACTCAACAATCCCATTCTTATGAGGAACGTAAGCACTATCGGAAATTGAAAGAATAGTCCTAAACACAAGGACGCAATTATTATTTGTGACATAAAACTACTAATATCCCACACGTTTTTTATGCCAAAGGCGAGATTTATAGTAGAAATAGAATTCAAGTAAAAAAACAATATTCCTACACAGTACGAAAAACCAATAAGAAACAACGTGAATCCTGATGGTAATAGTATAAAAAATAATTTCTTCTCATCTTTATTCAAGCCATCTTTGATGAAATCATAGATATGATATATGACGACCGGAATACAGACGATGATGCCACTATACAGACCAACTTTCGTCGATAGATCCAAGAACTGAAACGGCGATGTTGTCACTATAGATACATCACCGAGATTAAAGATACTGATTATTCCCTTGAGGATATTACCCGCTTCAAAGAAACCACAAACAAAAGAGACAGCAAAAAATATAGCTGTACTGAACAACTTCTTTCTCATATGTTCGAAATATTCACTATAACCAGAGAATTTTTCTTTAAATGTTTCCATGGGCAAATAAAATAATCTGCTACGCCCTATTTCTTCTTATGCGGATTTTATTATAAGCCTGGGTAGTACTTGCCTCAGCATCTTGAGTTGAACTTGCGTTTGTTGTTGTACTAGAAGCTGCAGGTGGAACAGGGGTCGCTGGTGTACTTGAGGCAGAAACTGATTGTGTACTTGTAGCTGAAGTCGTAGAAGCCACATCTGTTGTACTACTTGCTGTTGGTGATGTTGAAGTTGCGACAGGAATTGTGGTCGTCGCCACTGGCAGTGTCGAAGAAGCTGTTACATATATTGAAGTAGAATCTGTCGATGTAGCATTACTTTGCGGAGTCGAATTCGCTGTCGTTGTTGCTGTATTCTGATTTGAGGTAGTCGCTGTGTCTTGTGTTGAAGATGCGGCTACAAAATTGATTGGTGGTGGTAATGATATTGGTAAAGATTCTGTACTCGTAGCAGTAGTACTTGTTGCCACATCTGTAATAGTAGGTGTGATTAGAACTTCTGGAGGAACTATGCGATGACGATTGAGCCATTCTGCAACAGCTGCCACCCCTTCTGCCCATGATCCGAATGTTTGTGTAGAAGTCCCTGTATTGCCTACGTTGCCTGGATTGAACGTCTTTGCACCCACGCCTAATGTACCGAAATTTGAATCATTTCTCATAATTGCCAACAACAAATACAGATCGATATTGTAATTTTGTGCTGCGGCATAAACCATATTCCCTGTCAGAGGACTTCCTGGAGCTACACTCTGTATATAGGTATCAATATCTCCTGTATTGACGAACGTTGGCATAGAGCTCAATATATTCAATATCTTTTGTTCATAGAGAACGTCAGTAGCATATGCAGATATATTGTATCCATTGATAACTGCATTTGCTGATGGACCTTGAGTCTGATTTTGTATAGCTTGAACACCGCTCGCAACAACTGCTGCTGGTGTAACATTGTTAACGGTTGCAGCTTGGGTGACATCAGTGAGTAGATTGAGTTGAAGCAACGTATTATTTACACCGAGCAATTCCTTGTCTATTGCATTCATACCTTCGAGATCTCCAACCGAAAAAGCTTGGGCCTTGGCATTATTCAAGATAATTACTTTCTTCTGTAAGATCTGTATTAAATAAGGTATATCCATAAAAATATATTAGTAGAATAACAATTGTTTAAAGCATTCTACGTTTGAATGACGATTGAGCCATAGGTATTTGAGACCATCTGCAGTCGTGAATATTTCCATACGATTGCCCAGTATTGCTGTACCTGCAGTATAAGGATACATGCCCGCACCGTGTATTGTCGATTTATCGACATCGAGATAATACACACGCTGAGTTACTTCTTTTGTGAAATAGATGCGATCACCACCATCATATGTGTACATAGATCCTGTAGTGAGTGTTTCGAACTGTGGAGTTGTAGACATGAGATCCCATGAATCTGTCTGAATATTCAATCTATCAAAACCGAGAACACCTCCACCTCTTGGAACAAAGATGTAACTACCACGTCTAGTTGTGTCCGACATGCCGAAAGCCCAAGTCATGGCTATACCTGCACCTTTTACTGGAGCTTGGAGAATAGCGTAAGGGGTAGAACCAGTTGCTCCTGCTGTTGCGGCTGAAAATGTTAAAGTGTTACCAGTGTTAGCTGTAATAGTCAATTCCTGATACTGACCTGTTCCACCGAGGAACTTTAGTTTTCTGTTCACAAAAGCATTTGTTGGCCAGAATGTACCGGTAACAGTTGCACCAGATAGAGTCGTAGTAGGTACAGATGAAACTGTGAATGTAGTACCACTGTTTATAGCTGTCACCTGAACAGACGTGACGTTCGTACCACCTCCAGAGACAAATGCTCCTGTACCTCCAGTCACCGCAAGATACATACCGACTTGCAGACCAGATGTTTGGTTACCAGATCCTGATATAGTGACCGTGGTACCAGAACTTGAACAAGAAGTAGCTGCAGATGTCCACAATTTTGTAGTATCAACAAGAGTTGTAGTTGATTGAGTACCAACAGCGACTCCTCCATCAATAGCACCAATGCAATTTTTATAAGCAATTTGCATCGGTGAAGTGATCACATAACGAGACACTGCCTGAGTAGGAGCTGTACCTGCAACAGCAAAGAACAATGTGTTGGAAGTATTTGCGATAACATACGCAGAAGTAACGGCAGCAATACCAGTTGCCTGTGCTACCGCAGCTGTTGTATATGTCACCACTGATCCGGCAAATTGATTTGTTATCCAACTCTTTGAAGCATCAACAAGAGTGGTCGTGGACTGAGCAGTGACGGTAATGTTTGCACTACCAGCACCAACACTATACGTAAAAGTGTTGGCACCAGTAACGGTAATCGTCGCTGTAATGTTGTTGAGAGATGCACCAGCTCCCGTATCACCTGCAATAGTTATACTCTGACCTGTTTTGAAGTTGTGAGGATTGACGGTAGTTATGGTCATCGTTGGGTTTACATAGGAACCTGATGATACGGCTATAGGTGGATAGTCAGAGAATCGGGCAGTAACACCTGCGGCGGCACCATAGTCTTCCATGCGACCAGTTGTGATAACATCTGAGGCTATATTGTAATTAAATACTGTAGCTGATGCTCCAAATGCAAAATAAAGTTTATCTGGATCACCTTGTATTTCATAAATAGAGGTATTATCTGGAGTCGTGGTCCAGTTTGGCACAACAGCTATCACTCCTCCGCCTGGAGTCTGATATGTTCCCTGTATAGAACGAACTTGACCTTTACCAGTACCACTCGTTATACGTACAGCGAGATTGTTCCATCTGTTAGTTGTCCAACCGGTCTTCGTTGAATCAGTGAGTGTTGCAACACCTGTGCCCGTAATAGTCGTAC
>JBAWXC010000002.1:0-23985 GCA_037144235.1 Candidatus Tayloriibacteriota bacterium
CTTCTGAGTGATGAGTATTATTCTCCACAAAGCACAGGGAATATAGGACTTACCGATGGAAATGGCATCCCATATTCTCCAGAAAATTGTGCCAAGGACCCATATTCTGCATATACAGATAGTAGTGGAAAAATGTATGGATCAGTTGGTAACCAAGGTTGCCAATACGCTACTGATTATACTGGTGTAGATTATTTTGCTCCAAGTAGTGGAAGTATCATGGATAGAGTCTCACAATGGAATCCTTCAAGTAATCCGAAATTTGATATTGTAAGTTGTGGGTATCTCGCATCAGCACTCAATGGTCAGGCGCTCACACAAACAAATGCATCAACACATTTTGCTGAGTGTTCAAATATGGATGTGTCAGGTAAAAATAACATTCCAGTTGTAAGTAAAGCACCTACCATTGTAACAGTCGGCGGTTTTGGGACGGGTGTAATTCCTTCATTTAGTGGCATCTTCAAATGGGTTCATGGCATATTACCATCTTCGATTAAGACTTTAGACATACCACTTTCTACTAATAGTCCTGGTTACAACAAGATACAGATTATGAAGGCTATAGATCTATCACTTGCCTCGGGTAGGCCGGTTGTAGTTGTTGCTCATTCATTGGGAGCTTTTCTCGCTTATCAGGTTAGTCAGTACTATATGAATAGTAACGTTAAATTCATATATGTTGATCCTCCATATAATTTTATTCTTTCTCAATTTGGTTCATTAGGAACTACTGCTAAGGTGTTTAAAAATAATCCAAGTCTGTATGTGAATTGGACGAATGGTAATGCTATCGGTTACTTTGCAAATCTTAAAACTCATGATGCATTTGATTTCTATGACGCATTTAATCCTTTGGATCCCAATCTTACTCTCGCAAAGTATCCAACTAATGATGCAAACCTTAAGTCGTTACAGTCAACTATATATCAAGCTATAAATTATGTGAGCGATAGTGCGGCAGCGTATGCTCAAGTTGCCGCGGGGACTATCGGAAGTGCGCCAATTATAAACGGTGTCGAGGATTCAAGTGGAAATCTAATAAATTCTATTTCTCCTGGGCAAACGGCGGCTCTTACGGGAACATTTACTTCTGGACCGTTTGATATCAATGTAACCAATGCAAATGATCCATCGATCTATTATAGTTTTTATGCGTATCCTTCACTTGATGGTAGTACGATTTCTTTTACGCTTCCACAATATTACGATCTCTCTGATTCAAATGGTCAGACGGATATTGTTCCTGGTACATATCTTGTCTCAGTCGCATCTGCAAATAGTGATTGGTCAAGTCCTATCTCAGTACAATTAACTTCAACAAGTACTGCATCACTTCCTACACCGACTGGTATAATTAATGTTAATACGTTACAAAATCAATTCCAGATGAATGGTTCAGGGTTCTCTGCAACAGGGAATAGTGTCGGACTTACACCGGTGACTACAAGTATGAACGAACAAACGTCTAACACTGCTTCAGTGTGGGATGCATTCATTCAATTCATAAAATCAATCTTTGGCTTCAATAAAGCTTCTGCGCAAACAGTAGCTACACCTACATATATTATTTCTGGATTGACGAGTGACGGATCATCTGTACAATTTACGGTCCCATCTAATGTTCCAAATGGAACTTATACTGTATCCATAAAATCTGCAAATACAGGATGGGTAACGACCACGTATACCATCACGGTTACCGGCAATAGCACAGGTAGTACTGGGACTGGTACAGCAACCACAACCTGCACAACCAATTGTAGGGGAACTACAGTTACTACCGCCACAACTACAAATGGTACATACTCGTGTCCTTCTGGTTATTCTATCTCGGGTACATCGTGTATAAAACCAGCGATAACAACATCAGCGACGATAACGTGTGCCTCAGGTTATTCTTTGTCTGGTACGACGTGTACATTTCCAGCGGTGACTACCAGTGTCCCAGCTAGTACAGTCGCTGCTACAGTAAACTATTATTGTACGACTGGAGGCAGTGTAATGTATGGCAGTTATCTTGATGGACTTGGTAATTGGCAAAATGGCCCATATTGTAATTCACATGGAGCGATAGGATATTCGACATGGTATGGAGCAGGTATAAGTAGCCGCACCTGTCCTTCAGGTGCCACAGGTCCTACTTATTCCGGTAGTTCTTATATATGTAATATCCCCGCACATACAGTAACAACTCCTGCAATAACAGCATCAGCAACGGTCATATGTCCATCAGGGTATTCCGTCTCGGGTACCTCATGTGTACTTCCGGCAGTAACAATAGCAGCAACTTTATCGTGTGGAACAGGGTATAGTGTTTATGGCAATTCGTGTAACATAAACACCACACCGGTTGGACTTTCTGCTTCTGCTTCATCACAGACGGGAATAAATCTTTCATGGACAAATCTCTCTTCAACAGGGGTATCAAATATTTTGATTGAAAGGTCTGTTGATGGATCAAACTTTACTCAAATAAGAACATTATCATCTTCTGATACATCTTTTAGTGATATTGGATTATCTATAAATTCAACATATTACTATCGTATTCGTACAATTCTTGTTGACGGTTCATACGGTGTATATTCTTTGATTGTGAGTGCTACAACTTCAAATCTTTCTACTCCCACGTCTCTCATTGCCACTGCTACAAGTACATCAACAATAAGTCTCTCATGGTCAGATAGTGACACTGGTATAACTTCATACACAATCACACAAATGTCTCCAACCTCGACAACTTTCACGGCAACAGCCAAGACATATGTTGTGACAAATCTTCTACCATCTACCAAATATTGTTTCTCTGTGTCTTCAAATGTAAATACACAAAATAGTTCAGCTTTGAGTAGTCAGGCTTGTGCGACAACATTAACCCCGATAGCACCGTTAGCTGTCAGTTGCTCACCTACACCATCTTCTATTGTGAGAAGTAACAACGCTAGTGTTATATGGAATAGTGTAGTGAAGGGTGGAGTTACTCCTTATCATTATACATGGTCATGGCCAACATCGGCTGGTGTGTATGGCCCGATTGGTACTGATTCAAATACGTACAGTTGGGGTTCATTTGGTACATCATATGCAGCGGGAACTCGAGTAATGAAGCTTACAGTAACTTCAGGAAGTAATTCAATAACTGTTTCTTGTGGAGCGTTAGTATTAAAAGCCGCTGTTCCAACTATCACAGCCTCAGCTAATGGTCCCACAGGACTCAATCTTTCTTGGACTGATACCGATACCAATGTGAATTCTTTTGTAATTCTAAGTTCACCTAGTTCAACAACGGTAGCTACTCTCGGATCTACCACATTGAAATATTCAGTGACAAGTCTTTTGCCAAACACAAGATATTGTTATGCTGTTCAATCAACAATAGATGCAATAAATACAGCAACGAGTCCAGTTACATGTGCTACTACAGGAAGTTTGGTTGCACCAACATCGCTCAGTTCATCAGCTACATCTCAAGGTCAGGTCAAACTATCTTGGAACAATAATGGTGCCGTAGGATTTACGGGTGTAGATATTGAACGTTCGACGACAAAGAATAGTGGTTACTCTTCTATTGCTATGGCAACGAGTACTTCGTATCTTGATACAGGATTATCTTCACTCACTACATATTATTATAATGTTCGTCTCGTATATCCAGGTGGTCTGTATAGTTCGTATACGTCAACTTCAACAGTCACAACTCTCAGATCCACAACACCAGTTAATACAGCAACAACCACATCTCCGACATCAATAACTCCAGCCACTACAACCCAACAAACAAACACTGTCCCAGCTACAGTCATTTATACCTGTTCAACAGGAACACTCTCTGGAACAAATTGTGTATCATCTAATGCTTCAGTAGGTATTGCACCAATAGCGTCTTACAAATGTCCTGCGGGATATACACCGATTTCATTTACACAATGTAACTCGGTAGACACTAATCGCTTGAGCCGTCATGGTAATACTAACGCTTCATCAACTATCTTACTCCCAATGTATTCATGTAATCCTGGTTATACCTTAAATACCACAAACAATCTTTGTTACTCTTCATCTCCAACTACGACAACTGTTCCAGCAACACCAGTATATTCATGTACAGCGGGGTATGTACTCAACAACACAACACACATGTGTTCTACGATTGTTGGCACGAATGATTCCAGATCTTCTGCCACAGCCAATGTTTGGGATGCTATAGTCAATTGGTTTGGGGGACTATTTTAATATGTTATGAATGCGATGCGAATAGGCTGCACTTCACTCTAAGGTAAGGTGCGATGTATTCGTGGCATTCGCATTTATTCGTAATTGGCATCGAGTATTTGAAATAAGTCCATAATTAGCGTAATCTGTATACATTATGTCAGTAGAATCCCCAGACAAGAAAACCAAATCACCCCACGCCGAACGCGAGGAACGTATCCTTTCGATGTGGAAAGAAAAGGATATTTTCAATAAAACCCTCGAACAAACAAAGAAAGGTAAGGAGTTTATTTTCTATGAAGGACCCCCAACCGCCAATGGTCGCCCCGGTATCCACCACCTCGAAGCACGTGCATTCAAAGATGCAATTCCTCGTTACAAAACCATGCAAGGATTCCATGTTCGCCGAAAGGGAGGATGGGATACACACGGTTTGCCTGTTGAACTTCAAGTCGAAAAAGAACTTGGCTTGAAATCAAAAAAAGAAATCGAGAGTTATGGTATCGGCGCTTTCAATGAAAAGTGTAAAGAAAGTGTGTGGAAATATGTCCATGAATGGGAAGATTTTACCAATCGTATGGGATATTGGGTTGATCTCAAAAATCCATATATCACATACAAGCCACAGTATATCGAATCAGTCTGGAACATTATCAAGACTGTCGATGATAAAAAATTACTCTACAAAGACTACAAAGTTGTACCATGGTGCCCACGTTGTGGTACTGGATTGTCTTCACATGAATTGGCACAGGGCTATGAAGAGGTGAAAGATTTGACGCTTTATGTGAAGTTTAAAATCGAAAGGAAAAAGGAAAAAGGAAAAAGTGAAAATCAAAAGGAGGAAGTAGGATCAGAAGGCAATGTATATTTTCTAGCATGGACGACAACTCCATGGACTCTTCCGGGAAATGTGGCTTTGGCGGTAGGGAAGGATATTGAGTATGTGGAAGTAAAAGTCAAAGGGAAGAAGGGAGAAGGAAAAAATGAAAATGTTGGAGGAAATATTATTCTTGCGAAAGAACGTCTTGCTACGGTGCTCAATAGTTATGAATATGAAGTAGTTAAGACTTTCAAAGGATCTGATCTCATCGGAATTTCATATGAGCCACTCTTCCCATTCTTGAAAGATAATCTTTCAACTACTGAAAAAGAAAAAATAGGAAATGCATTCAAGGTATATGTAGGCGACTTCGTCACCACTACTGATGGAACAGGAATAGTTCATATTGCTCCGATGTATGGACAAGATGACTTTGAATTGGGTACAAAAAACAATTTACCAAAACATCATCTCGTCAATGACGATGGAACATTCAAGAAAGAATGTGGTTTTCTCGCGGGCAGATTTGTCAAAGAAAAAGATGAAAAGGGGAAGCCAACACTCGATGTTGATATTGTCGAAGATTTGAAAAAGAAGAATTTCTTTTTTGCACAAGAAAATTATAAACACACGTATCCTCATTGTTGGAGATGTCACACACCACTCATCTATTTTGCGCGTGATTCATGGTACATACAGATGTCATCACTTCGTGATCAATTGATCAAAGAAAATGAAAGTATTCATTGGGAACCAGCGCATATCAAGGACGGCCGTTTCGGTGAATGGTTGCGTGAAGTCAAAGATTGGGCTATTTCTCGTGAACGATACTGGGGAACACCACTTCCACTCTGGTCATGTGATACATGTCATGCTCGAAAAGTAGTTGGTTCAGTTGAAGAATTGAAAAAGCCTGCAAAGAACACCTATTATGTCGTGAGACATGGTGAAGCGAGTTCAAATATTGAAGGTGTATTGAGTTCTGATGCTACTGCTCCAGTTCATCTCACGCCACATGGTATAGAAGAAGTGCAAAAGACTGCTCGCTCTCTCAAAAAGATAGGCTTTGATCTCATGTATGTGTCTCCATTTGTCCGCACCCGAGAGACTGCAGATATTATCAAGAAAGAATTGGGATTTACTGATGCGCAGGTAATAATTGACGATCGTTTGATTGAGTTGCAAACAGGATCATGGAATGGCAAGAAAGTATCTGATTTTATCGCTCATGCTCCTCTGGAAAAACGTTACGATTCGTCGCCAGATGGCATTGAGAGTTGTGTCGACGTGAAGAAACGCCTCAGTAATTTCTTGCATGATATGGAATCGAAACATGAAGGCAAGAAGATATTGATTGTATCTCACGGTACTCCATCAGAAATATTTATTGCAATTGCACAATACATGTCTCGTGAAGAAACCATTTCGTATGAGAGACAACACTTCTTCGGAAATGCAGAGGAGAGACCTTTGAATTATTCACTATTACCTCACAACTCAGAATACGAACTCGATCTCCATCGACCATTTATTGATGAAGTAACTTTTGCATGTGCATGTGGAGGCACGATGAAGCGTGCAAAAGAAGTTATGGATGTATGGTTTGATTCCGGAGCGATGCCATTTGCGCAAGATCATCAGATCAAGAACCAAGATCCAAGATCCAAGATCCAAGATACACTTTCTAGGTTGTTGCAGAAGAAAGAACAGATAGCATACCCAGCTGATTTTATTTCAGAAGCAATCGATCAGACACGTGGATGGTTCTATACACTTCATGCGATCGGTACACTTATGGGTAAGGGAAGGGCATACAAAAATGTCATTTGTCTCGGTCACATCCTCGATGCAGAAGGTAAGAAAATGTCCAAGTCAGTTGGCAATGTAGTCAATCCATGGGACATGATGGATCTTTATGGTGCAGACGCATTGCGTTTCTGGATGTACTCAGTCAATCAGCCAGGGGATTCAAAAAACTTTGATCAAAAAACTGTTGATGAAGTCATCAAGAAAGTATTCAATTTGGTTTCGAATGTGACTTCATTTTATAAGATGTATGAGGATAAATCTCAAATTTCAAATACCAAATCCCAAATCAAATCGCAGAACGTGCTGGATCAGTGGATTGTGGCTCGTATCAATGAGGTTGTCGGAACGGTGACTCAAGGTTTGGACAATTATGTATTTTTTGAATCAGCTCGAGTGATCCGCGATTTTATCGGAGATCTTTCGCAGTGGTATATCCGTCGCTCACGTGATCGATTCAAGGGAGATGATGAAATGGACAAACAATCAGCACTTGCTACGACACGATATGTACTCACCACGCTTGCAAAAGTGATGGCTCCATTTACGCCATTCTTTGCTGAGTATATCTATGCAGAGGTTGGTGGCCTACCTGCGCAGGCAGGCGAAAAAGAAAGTGTTCATCTTGAAACATGGCCTACAACTGAACCGGTTGATACGAAACTCATTACTGATATGACTACCGTACGATCACTTGCTTCAAAGGGTCTTGAAGCTCGTATGAAAGCAAAGATCAATGTTCGTCAGCCACTCCGCGTCTTGAATGTAAAACAATTCATGACACTCAATAAACAGTTGGTCGAATTGATCAAAGATGAAGTTAATGTGAAGGAAGTCGCGTTTGGCTTGAATATCGAAACAGATGTATCACTCGATACAAATATAACCCCAGAACTCAAAGAAGAAGGCGAATATCGAGAATTGGTCCGCATGATCCAAGATCTCCGCAAAGAAAAAGGACTTTCGGTAGGTGACAAAGTAAAGATTACAATTCCTGAAGTTCATCGTCCTATCGCCGTGAAGTATATTGCTGAACTCAAGAAAGTTACGGGTGTTACAGAGATTGCGTATGGAGATAGTTTCGATCTCTAGGATTTGTTATGCATGCTATACACACAACTCGCGGATTCGTCATTCATTCACGACCATACGGTGAAGCAGGGAAGCTCGTATATATCTTCACGGAAGATTTTGGATTGGTGGTAGCTGTGGCTCAAGGTATTCGTCTCGAGAAATCAAAACTCCGGCCTTTTGTACAGGAATATTCATTCGGCATATACTCTTTGGTTAAAGGGAAAGAATACTGGCGTCTCACAAGTGCACAAGAGATAAATAGTATCTCGATTTCCTCTGCGTCTACAAATGTAATTGAAAAAAAATCGAAGTCTGCACTCATCGCTCGTCTGGCACTTCTCTTGCGACGATTACTTCAAGGAGAACAATCACATGCCGAATTATTTGGTGTGATTGATTCATGTCGAATATTTTTGGAACGTGCAGAATCTGTATCAGATGAAGTTATGAGTACGCTCGAATCAGTAATAGTTCTCCGCATGATGCACACACTTGGCTACGTAGGAAACAGTGGTCCTCTTCCAGAGGGGATGTATTCAGAGAATATAAGCCCTGAATGGCTGACGAGTATCGCTCATACGAGGACGCTCTTAAATCAATACATAAATACTGCTTTGAAGGAATCGCATTTGTAGACTATTCGTAGTAAAATGATGTGTAATGTCACAAGAAGATAAAAGTCGCATTGAAGAACTCAAAAAGTCACTCTATTCACGTGCCTCGCCTGATGTGCGTACACGTCGCAAACTTCGTTTTTCAAGTACGTCACAACCACTCAATACCTCATTTGGTGGCATAGAAAACGATGAACATGTTGACCCTATCCTCAATACACAGAAAGAAATCGTCTCTATTTCGTTACTCACCAAGATCCTGATAGGTTCAGGAATATTTTGCGTGATTGCAGTAGCGATCGGGGCGTATCTCTTTTTTAATGGAGCAAATCTCATTTCAGGGGACAACATAGATATCACTATCAGTGGTCCAGTTTCAATTCCTGGAGGAGAACCAGTTTCTTTTGATGTACAAGCAACTAACAAAAATAATGTACCATTACAGCTCGTTGATATGTCTGTCGATTTTCCTGCGGGCACCACAGATCCAAGCAACCCAACACAGGAACTCAAAAATTATCATCAGTTGATCGGAGATCTTTCTTCAGGTGAGAGTGCTCACAAGAAAGTTGATGCGATCATTTTCGGAGAAGAGAATATGCAAAAACAAGTCGTGGTGACACTGACATATCAAGTGAAGGGTTCATCTTCATTGTTCACCAAGCAAAAATCATATGATGTCTTGATCAATTCATCACCGATCACGGTGTCAGTCGATTCATTCAAGGAAGTTACATCTGGTCAGGAATTTGATATGACCGTCAATCTCAAATCAAACTCACAACAGACACTCAAAAACGTCATTTTGAAAGGATCATATCCGATCGGATATACATTTGTCTCATCAAACTTCCAGCCACTTTCTGACAAAGCAACATGGAAGATTGGAGATATTCCACCGGGTGGACAACAATCAGTCATTGTTCATGGCAAAATCCAGGGTTCAGATAGTGACAGTAGAGCATTCCATTTTACCGTAGGAGCACAGAGTTCGAGTGATCCGAAAATTATCGGCACAGAATACACTGTGGCCGAACAAGATATCACAATCAAAAAACCATTCGTATCGTTGGCTATCGCTATTGATAGTGATGATGCGCTTACTGACCATGTGGGTCAATTCAATCAACCAGAACGTATTGAGGTCAATTGGACCAATAATCTTCCAGTGTCTATTTCCAACATGCAGATCATTGTCAAACTTTCTGGTTCGGCATATGACAAGACCGCTGTAGAACCTGATGCAGGATATTTCCGTTCACCGACTGATGAAATTATCTGGAATCAACAGACCAATCCAGAATTGGCAACCGTGCAAGCAGGGGATTCTGGCAAAGTAACATTTACGGTCATACCAAAAGACAAGAGTTCATTCTCTGCGCCGATCACCAATCCGATAGTTGTGGTGGATGCTGGTGTTCTTGCTGATCGTCTCCAAGAGAGTGGAGTCTCAGGCTCTCTCTCTTCAGTAGCTACTCGCTCGACACGTATCTCTTCGAATTCATCTCTCACGGGTAGACTCGTTCGTAGTATTGGCCCATTTACCAATACAGGTTCAGTTCCTCCACGTGCTGAACAAGCAACGACATATACTCTGATGTGGACGATCAATAATACTTCAAACGTTCTTAATAATGCTCAAGTCACCGCTACACTTCCTCCGTATATAAAATGGACAGGTACTATTAGTCCGAGTGATGCACCGATCACCTACGATCAAAACAGCGGACTTGTTACGTGGACCCCTGGAAATGTTGGTACATATAGTAGTGGTTCATCATCTCGTAAAGAGGTGGCATTCCAGATCTCATTCACCCCAAGTGTAAATCAAATTGATCAATCACCCACATTACTCAATCAGGCAACACTTTCTGCAGAGGATAGCTTCACGGGCGTATCGATACAAAATATTCAGGATTATATAACAACTCGTTTTAGTACAGATCCAACGTACAAAGAAGGGCAGGCGACAGTAGTAAAGTAAATTATTAAGCCATATTTGTCATATGTTGACAAATAGTGGGTATATGCTATTCTCTTGGCGTGGTGAAACAGTCGCCACCATTGAAAATCAGCATGGGTATTACGCGGTTTTGCTTATTGTTTGGCTGTTCCGCGTGTCCGAAGATCACCCCTACTCATGCCTCCTGGCGCACGCCGTGCTACAGGTTCACGTTCTTTCGGTTGTTAGCCCGTCTTGTTTCAGTGGTCATGTTTTGGTTCCACTGATCCACGGCTCGCTTCTTCCGAAAGAACGATGATTTCCCGTGGGGTTTACGTAGTCATAGGCGATACCTTAAGTCCTCAATCGCACTAAACACGTAGACCCTGCGGACCACGTTGCTCGCTCTCAGTTTTACAAGCCTAGGATGATGAATCCTATTGGAAAGCCATTTCCTTGGGGCATGAAAATGCTCTTAGCGAGATTGAGAGTTGAGCACGTTAGTTCTTTCTATATTTCTCATCTTGGAGTTAATGTGGCGCGTATGTGTTGTTTACTTTCGGCAACATTGTCTGCGACTGTGACTCTTGGGGAACCTCGTCCCGCGTATACCGGATCAACTGCCGGCCGCGACGACGAGGTTTTTTATTTGGACGATTTGCGCAGGTGCCACCTACGTATGTGATTTGTTTTTTATCATAATTGGTAATAGAATAGCCGTATGTCAAAACAACCCGATACTATGGAATTATTGATCTCTTTGGCCAAGCGCCGAGGGTTCATCTATCAAGGATCTGAGATATACGGTGGTCTCGCAGGAACGTGGGACTTTGGACCACTCGGTGTTGCTCTCAAGAATAATATCCAACGCATGTGGTGGAAACGTTTCGTCGATGATCGTGACGATATGTATGGTATCGATGCATCCATTCTCATGAATCAAAACGTCTGGAAGGCGAGTGGTCACGTTGCTGGATTCTCAGACCCTCTCGTAGAAGATACAAAGACCAAAAAGCGATATCGTGCCGACCACCTTCTCGAGCAAGCAGGTATTGATCCACGTGGCATGAATATTGCCGATATGGACAAGCTCATCAAGGAAAAGAAAGTAAAATCGCCCGATGGCAATCCAGTAGGGGATGTTCGTCAATTTAATATGATGCTCAAGACATCAGTCGGAGCAAGTGAAGATGCAGGTTCTATTTCATATCTTCGTCCAGAGACAGCTCAAGGTATGTTCGTCAACTTCAAGAACATTCTTGATACATTCCATCCTAAGCTCCCATTTGGTATGGCACAGATTGGAAAGGCCTTCAGAAATGAGATTGCGCCTCGTGATTTTATTTTCCGTGTACGCGAGTTTGAGCAGATGGAAATAGAGTATTTCGTTGATCCTCGTGATGACAAGAAAGTCATGGAAGTCTTCGAAGCTCTCTATCAAGAACAGCTCGCATATCTCGCGTCCCTCGGTCTTCCTGCAGAAAAGATTCATAAGATAGAAGTAGCAGCGGCTGATCGTGCACATTATTCCAAGCGTAGTGTTGATACGGAGTTTGATTTTCCTTTTGGTCAGAAAGAGTTGCTTGGTATTGCATATCGCACCGATTTTGACCTCAAAGCTCACTCCGAAGCGAGTGGTGCGGATCTTTCGTATTTCGATGAAGAAAAGAAAGAACGCTTCATTCCTCATTGTATCGAGCCAACCTTCGGTGTTGGTCGTTTGATCCTTGCAGTACTTTCGAGTGCATATACCGAAGATGAACTCGGTGGTGAAAAGCGCGTCTATCTCAAATTGTCACCAGCGGTTGCTCCATACAAGGTGGCCGTATTTCCTTTGCTCAAAAACAAACCAGTTCTTGTTGAAAAGGCAGAACAGCTATTCAAGGACTTGAAGAAATCTATTCCTGCAATTACATTTGATGACAATGGTAATATCGGCAAACGTTATCGCCGTCAAGATGAAATCGGTACCCCATATTGTGTGACAATCGACTTTGATACTATTGAAAAGGGTGAGGGAGTGACCGTGCGTGATCGTGATAGTGGTACACAAGAGAGAGTGAAGGAAGAAGATTTGGTGGCGTACTTGATGAAAAAAATTTCTAATTAACCTAATTTCTAATTGATTACGTTTATAATTCTTTCATGAAAATAAATAAACCAAAAGTAAAAGTTGTCTTACTGGGAACAGGCTTTCCTTTTCCATTCCCAGACAGAATTGGTCCATCGCTTGCTATTATTGTGGACGACAAGTCATACATAATTGACGCTGGTTCTGGTGCGGTGAGAAGGATGCAAAAAGCTTTTGATGATGGGGAATTAGCATTGGAACCCAAAAAGATTGAAAAACTTTTTGTCACTCATTTACATTCTGATCATACACTTGGATATCCAGATATCATTTTGACTCCTTGGGTGATGGGAAGAAAAAATCCTCTGGAAGTCTATGGACCGAAAGGTATAAAAAGTATGACTGAAAATATCTTAGAAGCATACAAAGAAGATATTTATATTCGAACTCACGGTTTAGAAAATGGTAATCATACAGGTTATAAAGTAAATACTCATGATATTAAATCAGGAATAATTTACAAAGATGAACATGTAAAAGTAAAAGCTTTCAAGGTTAAACACGGTATTTGGAAGGAAGCTTACGGTTTTACGTTTATTGTTGGTGATAAAAAGATTGTCATATCTGGTGACACAAAACCACATCCAAATGTTATAAAAGAAGCCAAAGACTGTGATTTATTAGTTCATGAAGTATATGCAATGAATCGTCTCAAAGATGCGAATGCGCCATGGACAAAATATTTAAAGACATTTCATACTTCAACAGAAGAATTGGCGGAGATTGGGAATAAAACAAAACCAAAGAAAATTGTTCTTATTCATCAAATAGATTTTAATAATACAAATAAAAAAGTAGTGAGTGAGGTAACTTCTAAATATAAAGGCAAGGTTATATATGGAAAAGATCTAGATTCGTTCATCGTATAACCATATGAAAATCAACAAAACAACCCTCCCCACCGGTCTCCGCCTCATCACTGTCCCCATGGTAGACAACCCATCCGCAATGGTTCTCGTCATGGTAGAAGCGGGTTCAAAGTACGAAGACAAAAAGACCAATGGTTTGTCTCACTTTTTGGAACACATGGTTTTCAAGGGAACAACCAAGAGACCAAATGCATCGATGATTTCAAAAGAATTGGATTCTATTGGTGCACAACACAACGCCTTTACCGGCCAAGAATATACTGGCTATTACGCCAAAGTGGCCGCTCACAAACTCGATCGAGCAATCGATATTGTTTCAGATATGTATCAGCACCCACTTTTTGATCAAGCTGAAGCTGAAAAAGAGAAAGGGGTGATCATTGAAGAGCTTCGTATGTATGAGGATCTTCCTCAAAGACACGTTCATGATGTCTTGAATGAACTCATGTTCGGAGATCAACCAGTTGGCTGGAAGATTATCGGCACGGAAGAAAATATCAAAGCATTTACTCGAGAACAGTTGCTCACGTATCGTGGGGAACATTATGTGGCAGGTTCTACGATCGTCGTCGTAGCAGGTTCATTTGATGAAAAGAATATATCTGCTCAGATCGAAAAAGCATTTGCCTCTATTCCTGCAGGAACAGGAAAGGGTAAGGTTGCAGTTAAGTATTCACAATCAATTCCACAGGTTGCGGTTGCACACAAAGATGTACAACAGACACATCTTGCATTTGGTATACGAACATTTTCTGTGTTTGATGATCGTATTCCAGCCATCAAGGTACTCTCAGTGCTACTTGGTGGAGGCATGAGTTCACGTCTCTTTTTGAGAATGCGTGAAGAATTGGGTATTTGTTATTATGTGAGCGCACATCACAGTGCATATACTGATCATGGTGATATTACTATTTCTGCAGGTGTAGACAATGCACGTGTGGATCAAGCGATACAAGGGATCCTCAGTGAATGTATACGTCTCAAGAATGAACGGGTGACTGATGAAGAACTTCGAAAGGTCAAAGATTATATGTCAGGAATGACTATGCTCGGACTTGAAACATCAGATGCACGCGCAGAATTTGTAGGAGATCAAGAAATTATTCAGAAGAAGATCGCTACGCCAGAAGAGAGGATTGCTCTCATTGAGAAGGTAAGTCCAGAAGATATTCAAAAAGTTGCACGAGAAGTTTTTGTTGATGAAGGTTTGAATCTTGCAGTGGTAGGAAATTATAAGGATGGAGATCCGTTCAAGAAATATCTCACGTTTGTACAATAAGCTCGTATTCGTTCAAATCCCCTTAAAAAAGGGGATTTTCCATGCTACAATTCCTTCATGTCAGAATCACCTCGCAACATATACATCAGCTTCAATACAAGCACTATTATCAAGGTCTTTGTTATAGCCATACTCATTTTGGCTATGTATTATCTCTCGGATATTGTCCTCGTCTTACTCGCAGCCATTGTTATTGCTTCAGCGGTAGAACCATTTATCAGACGTATCAAGCGCAAGAGGATTCCTCGTGTGTTGGCTGTGCTCATTGTGTATCTGGTACTCGCAGGAGTACTCGCAGGAGTGTTCGTATTCTTCTTGCCTGTGGTGACCAATGAAACCGTCAGTTTCTTGCAAAATGTCCCACGTACTATTTCTCTTGATGATTTGTGGAGTCCTATTCGTGATATCGGTTTCAATTTCGGAACCCTTTCTTCATCATCGACATTGTCGGCACACACTATCTCGCTCTCCGACTTCGCAAGTCAATTACAAAGTATTGTGGCAGGGACAGGAGCGGGAGCATTCCGTACAGCTAGTGTATTCTTTGGTGGATTCTTGTCATTCATCTTGATTCTGATTCTCTCATTCTATCTCGCGGTTCAAGAAGACGGAGTTGCTGATTTCTTGCGTATCGTCACACCAGTCCACAGACATGAATACATCATCGATCTCTGGAATAGATCACAGCGCAAGATTGGTTTCTGGTTACAAGGACAGATTCTTCTCGGGGTATTGATTGGTGTGCTCGTATATCTCACTCTTGCGGTCATCGGTATTCCGTATGCATTACCATTGGCGCTCCTCGCAGCATTGTTTGAAATTATTCCTGTTTTCGGTCCGATTATCTCTTCCGTTCCTGCTATCTTGGTGGCATTTAGTACGGTTGGTGTTGGTACGGCATTGCTGCTCGTCGGTCTCTATATCATCATCTACCAGTTTGAAAGTCAGCTCTTCTATCCACTTGTGGTCAAGAAGATAGTTGGCATATCACCGATCGTGGTCATTCTCGCTTTGGTTATCGGTGCAAAACTCGCTGGTGTGCTCGGCGCAATCATTGCTGTTCCTCTCTCTGCGGCGCTCATGGAATATCTCCACGATGTTGAAAAGTCAAAGAATGCAGAACGAGAAGCGCTCACCACAAAATAACATGTCCTCAAAAACTCCCTGGTATATCACGACAACGTTGCCGTATGTAAATGCAGAACCACACATTGGTTTTGCTATGGAATTTATTCGGGCAGATATTATTGTACGTTCAAAAAAGCTTGCTGGGCATGAAGTCTTTTTCAATACAGGTACTGATGAACATGGCACCAAGATTCATCGTCGTGCGAGCGAAATGAATATGGATACACAAGGTTACGTCGACAAGGCGGCGGACACATTCAAGGCACTTATACCACTTCTCGGTGTGACACCTGAAGTCAATTTCGTGCGTACAACCGATCCTCATCACATCGCAGCTGCTCAAGAATTTTGGATCACGGTCCAGAAGAATGGATATATTTACAAGAAGAATTATTCAGTGAAGTATTGCGTCGGTTGTGAACTCGAAAAGACAGAATCAGAACTCGTTGATGGACGTTGCGCACTTCATCCGCTGACTGAATTGGAGATTATTCAAGAAGAAAATTATTTCTTCAAGTTCAGCGCATTCCAAGACAAACTTCTTGCACTCTACGAGAATAATCCTCACTTTGTGTATCCTTATTCTCGCTTGAATGAAATTCGTGCCTTCGTCGAGAGGGGATTGGAAGACTTTAGTATTTCTCGTCTTGCAACCAAAATGCCCTGGGGTATAGCCGTTCCCAACGATGCAGATCATGTGATGTATGTATGGTTTGATGCCTTGGTCAATTACATCTCTGCTATCGGCTGGCCAGATCGTATGAATGATTTCAAAAAGTGGTGGATAGATACGGGTGGTGTCGTGCAATATTGTGGCAAAGACAATCTCCGTCAACAAACGGCAATGTTGCAAGCGATGCTCATGGCTGCAGAACTTCCACCTTCACAGGCAGTGATTGTTGATGGGTTTATCACCGGAGAAGGTGGTATCAAAATGTCCAAGTCACTTGGCAATACGGTTCACCCAACTGAGCTTGTCACCGAATATGGTACAGATGCCGTTCGCTATTATATGGCACGTGAATTGTCGCCATTTGAGGATAGTCCATTTACACTCGAGAAGTTCAAAGAGGCCTACAATGCCAATCTGGCAAATGGTATTGGCAATCTCACGTCACGTATCATGAAAATGGCAGAGACCAATGCTATTTCTCTCGATAAGAAGGATTTTTACGAATATACCGCACTCGCCGATGATGAATTGGTCCTCGTGTACAAGTCCGGTCTCGCCGAATACGACGTCAAAAAATCCGCAGACGCCATCTGGAAAATCATCGGCAATGCTGATGGTCTCATCCAGTCAGTCCAGCCATTCAAGCTCTTGAAATCTGAGAATGCAGATGAAAAGAAAAAGGGTAAAGACACAGTTATTTCTTTGCTCAAAGATCTCTACAAGATAGGTCTCATGCTTCGACCATTCATGCCAACAACATCAGAAAGTATACTTACCTGCGTGACTCAAAATAAGATGCCTGCATCACCACTTTTTCTCAGAAAATAAATGAAATACATAGACATTCATGGACATATCAACTTTGCTGCATATGATGCAGATAGAGAAGAAGTTATTGCACGAGCACAAAGCGTAGGGGTGGGTATGATCACGGTCGGAACAGATCTCCAGTCTTCACAGCGTGCAATCGAACTTGCTCATCAGTATGAAAACATGTGGGCAATTGTTGGTTTACATCCGACATATTGTGGTGAATCGCACAATGATCCACAGGAAACAGGGGATGTAGGAGATCATTCACGACCAAAGCAAGATTTTGATTATGAAGGTTTCAAGAAACTCGCACAGGATCCAAAAGTGGTAGCAATTGGAGAATGTGGTTTGGACTTTTTTCATTCACGTCCAGAGGATATTCATGTACAAAAAGAAGTTTTTATTCAACATATACGACTTGCCAATGAAGTGGGTAAGCCACTTATGCTTCATGTGAGAAATGAAGCTAAACCTCCAAGGCCTACCCTTGGCAGTGCATATCTTGAAGCCCTCAGTATTCTGAAGGAGTATTCCAAGGTTAAGGCAAACTTCCATTTCTTTGCAGGAAGTATGGAAGATATGAAAGCTATACTTGAAGCAGGACATTGTATTTCATTTACAGGGGTACTTTCATTTGCTCGAAATTATGATGAATTGATCAAAGCTGTATCACTCGAATGTATCATGACCGAAACTGATTGTCCGTATGTTGCACCTCTTCCATATCGAGGAAAGAGAAATGAACCGATTTATGTAGTCGAGGTTGTAAAAGCAATTGCACGTATTCGAGGGGAAGAAGAGGGTATTGTGGCCGGAAAAATCATTGAGAATGCAAAAAGATTCTTTGATCTGGTCTAAATATTCAGCGTAATTTTATCCGAAATTCATCAGGATTTCATGACGATTTGATATTCTTGCTACACCTCTCACTCTTGCAGAGCAGGGAAGTTCATGGTAATCTCCTCATACATTATTAAGTAACCGCAGTAAGCCCCACAAGCCCTAATAATGGCCGAGGGTCTCAAGGAATCCATATTCCGCGAGTCGCTGACTGCACCACACACTATGAACGACATCATGAACGACGATCGTAATGCGATCTACGAGATCGGGTACCTTATCGTTTCTTCAGTTCCTGAGGAAAAAGTTTCCGCAGAAGCAGAAGCAATCAAGGCACTTATTACAAACGCAGGTTCTTCTGTTATTGCAGAAGCAGCTCCACACAAACAGCATCTCGCGTACACGATACGCAGAAAGACTGTTGGTGGTTCATACGAAAAGTATGATTCCGCATTCTTTGGTTGGGTCAAGTTTGAAGTTGGGTCAGACAAGATTGAATCAATCAAGAAAGCGGTAGAATTGCACCCTTCAGTATTGCGTGCACTCCTTCTTTCAACCGTACGCGAAAATACCTATCTTGGTAAGCGTGCTGAAGCAGTAGCTCAGGAATTGGTCGCAACACGCGTTGTCGATGCACCTGTAGAAGCAAAGGATCCTATAGCTCCACCTGCAACCATTGAAGAGATGGACAAGAGTATTGACGCAATGGTCAAAGAGGTATAATAGACATAAGCACCATATTCATTACAGAATCTGGTACTCTAAACAAAAAATACCATGTATTTAAACAAAGTATTGCTCATCGGAAATCTTACACGTGATCCAGAGCTCAAAGCTCTCCCTTCAGGTATCAAAGTATGTTCTTTCTCAATCGCTACCAACCGCACATTCAAGGATAAAGATGGTGTCAAAAAAGACGCTACCGAATTCCACAATGTTGTCGTGTTTGCTCGTGTCGCAGAACTCGTCGCTCAGTATTTGAAAAAAGGTTCTCAGGCATACGTCGAAGGACGTCTCCAGACTCGTTCATGGGAACAAAATGGAGAAAAGAAATATCGTACTGAGATCGTCGCGGAAACAGTCCAGTTCGGTAGTCGCCCTACAGGTACAGGACCTGCTACACCATCAAGTCCTTCAAAGGCAGGTGACAAGAAAGGGGACACACCAGTTCCGAGTGAAGCGATCGAGTATCCTTCAGAAGAAATCAATCCAGATGACATACCATTCTAATAATTAATCAATTTATATGATCAAACAATGTTATTTTAGTCAGCAGAATATCAAGCACATCGATTACAAGGATACCGAAATCCTCAAGAAATTCGTCAATCCTCACGGTCGCATGATCGCTCGCAAGCGCACAGGTATTTCAGCAAAGTACCAGCGCCAACTCGCTACAGCTATCAAACGCGCTCGTTTTATGGGCTTGCTTCCATACGTAGCTAAGTAAAGGAAAAAGGAAAATGTAAGAAGGAAAGATCAGGGATACTGGTCTTTTCTTCTATGCAATACAAAAGTTTTGAAGATATCAAAGTGTGGCAAGATTCAAGAAATCTTGCAGTGAAGTCGTACAAGCTTATTAACTCAAACTCACAATTAAGAAAAGATTATGCACTGTCAGATCAGTTTAGACGCGCAACATGTTCAATAATGTTGAATATTGCTGAAGGATTTGAAAGAACGTCAAAGAGAGAATTTGCATATTTTTTGAATATAGCAAAAGGATCTGCTGGTGAAGTACGTTCAATTCTCTACATCATGAAAGATGTTGAATTCATCAATGAAGAAGAATTCAATCAATTTTATGTTGAGGTCAAAAATATCTCGATGCAATTATGTAGCTTTAGGAATTTTCTTATTCGCTAATACGATCAGTTGAAATATCTTTCCTTTTTATATTTTCCTTTTTACTTCCCAACTCTTTCGCGGTATTCCTCGGTCTCAGTATTGATGCGAATGATTTCTCCTTCGTTAATGAAAAGGGGAACATTGATAGTTGCTCCTGTTTCAAGAGTGACGGTCTTTTGTCCGCCGGTAGCAGTATCACCTTTGACGTTTGGTGGTGCTTCAGTGACTCGGAGATCGGCAGTGATAGGTATTTTGAAGCCCATAGGTTGTTCACGGAAGAGAAGTTGCTCGACGACAGTATTTGGCTTCAAGAACTTTCCTTGAGGACCAACCTGATCCTCGGTAACCTTGAAACGCTTTGAAGGATCTTCTGCTTCGTTGAACCACCATTCACCACGGTTGTTGTAGAGGTATTTTACTTCACGAGATTCGATCTCAGCTTCTTCAACTTTGTCTGAAACGTGGAATGAATACTCGGTGACTTTGCCAGTCATGAGGTTCTTGAGCTTGGTAGCGTTGACAGGCTTGCGCTGTTGTTTGCGGAAGACGTGTGCAGAAATAACTTCGAATGGTTGACCATCCATGACAATGTATTTCTTTTCTGTTATCTCACTGTATTCAAGTAGAGCCATAGTTTTTTATTATGTTGTAAGTAGGGGTAGTCTAGCGTATAGGTGAGGAAAAGGCAAAACCCGCCATGATAGCGGGTTTTGGTTTAATTATAGACTTTATCTCTTCGTTCTATCTTCATAATACATATTGTATCAGGAGAGACTATGTAGAATAGTGCTCTGTAGTCTCCAATTCTAAATCTATAGTAAGGAGTTTGTGATACTGATTTGGCAAAATGAAGGGGATGTGGTTGTTGTGCGAAGAAGTAGAGTTTATTGATAATCCTTTCGTGTACCTCAAAAGGTAGACGATTTACCTGGTCACGGGCAGTGACCGATAGTACTATTTTCATAGGGGAAGATAGATTATTTCTCTCTACGACGTCTGAGTTCCAAATCTTTCATCATATCTTCCATAGTGAATACTCTTCCATGTTTGATGTCATCAAGCCCTTGAGCCATATCAGGATCAAGTATTTCGAGACTGAGACGATTTTGTACGTATGCACGTGTAGCAAAATTGATGAACGCTGATAGAGTCCAGCCTTCTTTGTGTGCTTTTGCCATAGCAGCTTTTTTTAATTGCGTGTTCATATTGCACAATACTTTAGAAGTTTTCATGATAAAACCAGTATATACCGTATATATACGTAGTCAAGATAGTGCTACATGTTCATACGACATAGAACATGTAGCACTATCTTTATTATAATGTTTTTATGACTAAGCCTTCTTGAGCTCGTCACGTATCTTGCCGAGGATCTCATCTCTGACAGGAGCGTTTTCTTTCAAGAATTGACGTGTGGCATCATATCCACGACCGAGCTTGGTTTCTCCATATGCGTATGAAGAACCGGACTTGGAGAGGATGTTGTACTTTTCGCCAAGAGCGATGATTTCACCTTCTTGGGAAATACCTTCGTTGTACATGAGATCAAACTCTGTTTGCTTGAATGGGGCAGCGACTTTGTTTTTGACTACTTTGACGCGTACGCGACCACCCATGATCTCTTCGCCTTTTTTGATCTGAGCGATACGACGTATATCGAGACGAACAGATGAGTAGAATTTCAATGCCTTACCACCTGGGGTAGTCTCTGGGTTGCCGAACATGACACCGATCTGCATACGGATCTGGTTGATGAAGATAACGACGGTTTTTGACTTGGCTACGATGGCAGTGAGTTTGCGGAGCGCTTGGGACATGAGGCGAGCTTGGGTACCGACATGGTATGCACCCATGTCTCCTTCAATCTCGGCCTTTGGGGTGAGAGCTGCGACTGAGTCGATGACAACGACGTCCATTTTGTTGGTGCGAATGAGACTGTCGACAATGTCGAGTGCTTGTTCACCGTGGTCTGGTTGGGAGATGAGGAGGTCGTTGATACGTACACCGAGGCGAGTAGCGTATTCTGGGTCCATAGCGTGTTCTGCATCGATATAGGCACATACACCACCGAGCTTCTGGGCTTCAGCGACGACGTGGAGGGCAAGAGTGGTCTTACCGGATGATTCGGGACCAAATATTTCAATGATACGTCCACGAGGCATACCACCGATACCAAGTGCGGCATCGAGGCCAATAGAGCCAGTAGGAATGACGTTGATGTTGACGTGAGGTTTCTCACCGAGCTTCATGATACTGTCTTCGCCAAATTTGGCACGAATAGAATCGAGAGCGTCATTGATACCTGCGTGCATAGGAATGCCAACTGAACGAGTTTGTTTTGTAGGAGTAGCAGTTTCTTCTGAAGCGACTGCGTCAGTTTCTGGGGGAGGGGTATTTTTTTTCTTTGATTTAGAGAGGGACATATGAATATGGTTATTCTGATAAATGGCAGGCGCACAAGAATTATATCAGACCTATTATACTGGCAAGACTGTTCGTATATTTATTAATGTGTCGTTGTTGGTTATTAAAAGAAACCACCCGCACACAAGCACAGATGTGAAGCTCTTCGTCTGATAGGTAATGTGCCTAAAGTATGTATTAAAAAGTACACTCCCGCTGGGAATGCTTCACATCTGTGCTTGTGTGCGGGTGGTTCTATGGAGATTAGTGAGCCACTTTTTATAATAGAAGTTACTTCTTCGTAGAACTACTTGTAGTATCAGTCGATGAACTAATTACTTTCACAGGAAATTCGACGGTACCAAAGAGATGGAGTGTTGAATCGATGGAACGGTTGAATTGATCGTTTGCTTGTAAGGTGAGGATGTTTACCCCAGGGAATACGGTGACGGTTTCATCAAAATTACCTTGTTCGTCCATCGATATCGGTTGCGAATTGAGAGAGAGTTTGTTGACGCGATCAGCGCGGCCTTTGATCGTCACGATAGAAGAACTGATGGATGTACCATCGAGTGGCTCAAAGATGGTGATATGAGGACCACGAGCATAGTTGAGTGATCGCCATATTGCATATATGACTATTACAAGTGCAACCAACATAAGACTGCCTATGCGGATGAGTTTGATGGAAGCTGTGCGATTGAGACCCATGCTGATAGTTTACACACTATCGGTAGAACTATCCACTGCTTGGACGTCGACATCACTTGGTCCGCCAGCGAGTATTTCACGAGGTTTGGAACCATTTTGAGGGCCGATGACACTGCGCGCTTCGAGAAGGTCGATGAGTTTTGCTGCACGAGAATATCCGATACCGAGTTTGCGTTGCAAGAATGAAGTCGAGGCCTTGTTGGCTTCTATGACTGCTTCACGAGCTGGTTCGTAGAGTTCATCATCGTCATCGATAGAATCACCATCCATGGCATCAAATGCGGCTTGAGCACCTGCTTCGGTAGGGGTGAGATTGATCTCGTCGACGATCTCATCTTTGTATTCACTGACAAGATGTTTGACCACATCTTTGACTTCTTGCTCGGTAATGTATGCTGATTGGAGGCGAACCGGCTTGGACATTTCTGCACCGAGATAGAGCATATCTCCGGCACCGAGGAGATTTTCGGCACCTGGTTGATCGAGGATAGTACGTGAATCGATCTGTGAGGCCACTTGGAGAGCAACACGAGTAGGGATGTTTGCTTTGATGAGACCAGTAATAACGTTCACACTTGGACGTTGTGTCGAGATGATGAGGTGAATACCAACCGCACGAGACATCTGAGCGAGACGGACAATAGCAGACTCGAGTTCGCGAGGATAGGTCTGCATGATATCTGCCAATTCATCGATCACAATGACAATATATGGCATGGTCTCGGGCAATTTGACGTCGTGCTCAGGACTACCATCTTGTTTCCATTTTTCGAGAGCAGGGGCAAGAATGTTCTTGTGATATGAATCAATATCACG
>JBAWXC010000003.1:0-21821 GCA_037144235.1 Candidatus Tayloriibacteriota bacterium
CTTCCTCAAGATGGTCGTTTCAAGATAGACATGAATGGAGAAAAGGTCTCATTCCGTGTTTCTATACTTCCTACATACTACGGTGAAAAGATCGTGATGCGTCTTCTCCGTGAAAATGTATCAGGTTTTACTCTCGAATATCTTCGTTTCCATGGCGAAGGACTCGAGCGTATTCACAAATCACTCAACCAATCGACAGGAATGATACTCACGACTGGTCCAACAGGATCTGGAAAGACGACAACTCTCTATACGATGCTCGATTTGCTCAATACTCCTGACGTCAACATTTCTACTATCGAAGATCCGATCGAATATCAGATGAAACGTATCAATCAAACACAGGTTCGTCCTGAAATTGGCTTTAGTTTTGCTCAAGGTATACGCACATTGGTTCGTCAGGATCCGGATATCATCATGGTGGGAGAAATTCGCGACAATGAAACCGCTGCTCTTGCGGTCAACGCTTCTCTTACTGGTCACTTGGTGCTCTCAACCTTGCACACCAACTCAGCGGCGGGTGCTATTCCTCGTCTTCTCGATATGAAAGTTGAGCCATTCCTTCTCGCTTCAACTATTGACGTGGTGATCGGTCAACGTCTCGTCCGTTTGCTCACTGAAAATAAAGAAAAATATTTCTTATCAAAAGATGAAGTTGAACATTTGCAGAAAATAGTCAATCTCGATCGTGTGCTTTCTGCACTCAAACAAGAGAAGATTCTTTCGACTGAAGATTCATGGCTCAAGATTCCTTTTTATAAAGCAGTCAAAAGTGGCGATAATGATGGATTCAAAGGCCGTATCGGTATTCATGAAATATTAGTGATGAGTTCAGGTATCAAAGATTTGATTATGAAGAATGCAACATCGAGTGATATTGAGATTCAAGCCAAGAAAGAGGGAATGCTTTCGATGCTCGAAGACGGCATATTCAAGTGTGTTCAGGGTCTTACTACGATCGAAGAAGTATTGAGAGTTGTTTCTGAATAATATATGAATCACTTTATTTTCAAAGCAAAAAAACCAACAGGAGAGGTATACAATGGTCAACTCGATGCTACTGATCGATACGAATTGTATCGTTTGATTCGTGATACGGGTGATGAGATCATTTCTGTTCAAGAAAGAAATATTCGTGTCAAGAATTCATCGGGAGGCATGAGTATATTCAATAAGATCTCTACTCCCAATAAGATCAATTTTGCACGAAATCTAGGCTCAATGATCACTGCAGGTCTCGCTCTTTCTCGCGCGTTGTCTGTATTACAGAGACAAGCACGTACAGCTACTTTCCGAGAACTCATCGCTGATATTATTGCCAACGTCGACAAAGGTGTGACCCTCTCAGATTCTCTGGGTCAACATTCAAAAGTATTTTCACCATTGTTCATTTCTATGGTTCGGGCAGGTGAACAAGGAGGATCACTCGCTGATTCTTTGAAAGTCATTGCAACTCAAATGGAAAATTCATATTTACTCACCAAGCGTGTACGTGGAGCATTGATTTATCCTGCGGTTATTCTGTTACTCATGGTTGGTATTGCTATTTTGATGTTTACCTACGTCATTCCTACATTAATGAAGACGTTTATCGATCTTCATGTGACGTTACCATGGACGACACAAATTCTCCTCAATATAAGTGATGTTGTTCGTGGAGATGGATTGTGGCTCATCATTGGTTTTGTAGTTGTTGGATATGGATACTATCGTTGGTCACATAGTTCGGGAGGTAAGAGTATTATCGATAGTTTACTTCTCAAGATTCCTATTATTGGCAATTTGATCAAAGAAGTGAACACAGCTCGTGCAGCTCGCACACTCTCTTCATTGCTCCAGTCAGGAGTTGAAGTCGTTGAGTCGATCAAGATCACTGCACTTGTGGTACAAAATGTTCATTTCCGCGCTGTGTTACTCAAAGCAAGTGACGCTATTGGTAAGGGAGGTTTACTTTCGAAGGTATTTGCAGGATATACCGATTTATATCCAGTCTTTTTGGTGGAAATGATGAGTGTTGGTGAAGAGTCAGGCAAGATGTCAGAAATGCTCATGGGTGTAGCACAGTATTATGAAGATGATATCGCTCAGAAGACCAAAGATATGTCTACTGTTATTGAGCCGTTTATCATGATCTTTATTGCAGCAGGTGTGGGATTCTTTGCGGTCGCAATGATTTCTCCGATGTATTCTTTGGTCAACGCTATCTAATATGAAACAAAGAGGCTTTACTCTTATTGAAGTCTTGGTTGGTTGCGCAGTATTCGTCTGTGTTGCTCTTTCTGCATACGGAGCTTTTACGAGTCTATTCAAGCTCGCATCTCTCAATCAAGCGTATACTATCGCGGTACAGCTCGCTGATGAACAGTTTGAAATCATTCGTAATATGCCGTATATAAATGTCGGTCTTACCAACGGTATTCCTCTTGGTATTCTCCCTCAAACACAGACACTTGTTCGTGGAGGTTTCACATTTTCTGTAGGTCTTACAATTCGCAATATTAATCTTTCTACCAGTACGGTCCAAGCAAGTAGTAAGCTTGTCGAAGTGAATGTGGTTTGTGCGACCTGTCAGAGTTTCACGCCGGTCATATTCACTGGTCAGGTTTCACCAGCAAATTTGCAATCAGCTGCGAATGGAGGTGCACTCGTCATTCAAGTCCTCAATGCAAGTGGTCAACCAGTCAGTGATGCTACTGTCACAGTTCAAAGTATCGCCACATCATCTATCACTGATACCGATGTTACAAATGAGAGTGGGCTACTTAATATTATTGGGGTAAGTCCTGGTACGGATATGTATCGCATTACCGTTACCAAGTCAGGATATTCAACAGATAGAACATATGCCAAAAATAGTACTGCAGGACCAACTCCAAATAATCCCGATGCCAATGTTCTCGATCAACAAGTTACCAGTACCAGTTTTAGTATCGATCAGTTGAGTTCACTTCAGGTGTCGAGTATTTCTCCGACATGTACACCTGTTGGTTCGATCCATTTTTCACTTGCAGGAAGTAAGACTCTTGCACAGACACCGAGTACCATCTTGAAATACCCATCAACAGCATTTGTTACCGATGGTACAGGTATGCGCACCCTTTCTTCCATGGAATGGGATACATATTCACTTACTCCTACAGATGCTTCGTATGATATTGCAGGAATCAATCCACCAAGTCCATTTGTACTCAATCCGAATAACTCACAAAATGTACAACTTGTTGTTGTGCCTGCGAATGAAAATAGTTTGATGGTCACTGTTGAAGATCAGGTTACAAAAGTTCCTATTTCAGGAGCAACAGTTGAGCTTGTAGGAAATGGATATGATCAAACATATATTACCGGGGAAGGGTATATGACACAAACAGATTGGTCTGGTGGTAGTGGACAAAGTTCATTTACTTTTGGTCAAGCAAATAAATATTTCGCAGGAAGTGGAGTGGATACATCTACCTCGACGGGTAATATCGTCATGAATTGGGCTACATCTACAGGATATATAGGAACAAGTACATTGGAATCATCAACATTTGATGTGGGTACCAGTAGTAATTTCCTGACACTTTCATGGAAACCGCTCAATCAACCCTCTGCAACTGGTCCACAGAGCGTATTGTTACAGTTTGCAACGAAGCCTAGTTCAACTTCTACATTTTCAACTGCAGATTATCTCGGTCCAGATGGCACACACAATACCTATTTCTCTGTTCCTGGTTCATCAATCAATGCAGTAAGTAATGGTAATGAATTTGTACGTTATATGGCATATCTTGCCACCGCTTCATCGACGGTGACACCAAGTGTATCTGATATCTCGTTCGCTTATTCTTCGGGATGTACATCTCCTGGACAAGTACTATTCCAGGGTATAGGGACGACAGGATCTGGGTATGTCTTGAATATATCGGCGCCTGGATATCAGACAATGAGTGTCTCCGGAGTCTCTATTGCAAGTGGTTGGCAACAACAAACGGTGATGTTGAGTCAGTAATACGATACAATACATACATGAAGTCCTATGCACGCAACAAGAGAGGTATGACATTGGTTGAGGTGATCACTGCGGTGGGTATTTTTGTTCTCATTATTGGAGCAGTATTTACGTTTGAGACAAATATATTTTCCTATAACACATCTGTTACATCTTCATATCAGGTTGCACAAGATTCACAGAGAATATTGAAGACTATGCTTACTGAATTGCGAGAATCAGCACCGAGTGCAACGGGGGCATATGCGCTCGATACAGTAGGGAGTACCACACTTTCATTTTATTCTGACGTCAATAATGATGGTTTGACCGAACAGATCACATATTCGTTGATTGGTAACACATTGTATCGTGCATCAATCAGTCCATCAGGGACACCATATACATATCCTTCAGCAAATCAATCAACAACGACACTTCTTACCAATGTGAGAAATGGTACAACAACTCCTGTATTTGAATATTTTGATACCAATTATACGGGTACGAGTTCACCTCTCACTCAGCCAGTCACTGCCACGTCAGTTCGTCTTATTCGTATAACAGTTATTCTCGATACAGACCCAACAAAATCTCCAGTACCGATCACCTATACAACCGAAGTTAATTTGAGAAATCTAAAAAGTAATCTATGATCACTCCCTGCATTTTCACTCGACGTCCCCATCATACTACCGCACAACGTGGTGACATTTTGGTATCAGTGATTGTTTTCTCCGCAGTGGCAGTCACAGTTGTAATTGGTCTCGTTAATTGGGGAGCAGCACTTCTTTCAAGTACACGAAATCTTGAGTCGCGCGAACAAGCATTTCAGATTGCTGAAGCAGGTCTCGATTATTATCGTTGGCATCTCGCTCAGTATCCGACCGATTATACTGATGGTACGACAACGCCACAACCTTATGTACATCCATATTATGACAAAGATGGCGTCTTGATCGGTTCATATGCACTTACGATTGTTCCTCCGGTTACAGGTTCAACGGTGGTCAACATTACTTCGGTAGGTTCTCTTGCGTCGTCATCTATTTCACGTACAGTCCAAGAATCCTTGGCCATACCTTCGCTCGCAAAATTCGCCGTTGTCGCAAATGACAATATGACCTTTGGACAGGGTACGACGGTATATGGACCGATCCAGTCGAACAAAGGTATACATTTCGATGGTGTTGCATACAATTCTGTTTCAAGTGCACTTACTACATATACCGATCCTGATTCAAGTTCATGTACCACATCCAATTCGTGGGCAGTACATACCTGTATAGCTACTGCTGACCCTGCATCACCAGGTGCAATGATTGATCACTCATCAGATGTATTCAGAGCAGGAAGACAAATCTCTGTTCCCGGTTTTCCATTTTCGAGTCTCTCGGGTAATCTTTCAACGCTTCTTTCTATCACTGCACCAAATGGAGTTTGTTCAACTCCTGGCTGTTGGTCTGCTTCTGGTGCGCAGGGATATTATATTCACATGAATACAAATAATACCTTTGATATGTACAAAGTGACCGCACTCGTCAATGCTCCGAGTGGCTGTAGTACCAATGGTAGTACGCAGTGGGGAACATGGAGTGTTGCGACCAAGACTGTCGTCGGTACGTATACAGTTCCTTCCTCAGGAGTAATTTTCGTAAAAGATAACATATGGGTTGATGGCACAATCAATGGAACTCGCGTAACTATCGTTGCGGCTGCAGATATCTCAAATACAAATCCAGATACGTATTCAAATATCACAGTAAATAATGATCTCAAATATACTCACACAGATGGCACAGACTCTATCGGTCTATTTGCCCAAGGTGACATCAATGTTGGTTTGGTAAGTGCAGACAGTATGGAGATTGACGCGGCTCTCATTGCAGCAAATGGTCGTGTTGGGAGACATTATTATTCATCGAGTTGTAGTGTGAGTAGTATTGCATATTGGCATCGTACATCACTTACTCTTACGGGAATGATTGCCACAGCTCTCCGCTACGGTTTCGCCTATTCTGGTACTGGATATACCTGTGCTGATACCACAACACGTAGTAGTGGATATTGCATACGTATTATCAATTATGATGCGAACTTGCTCTATAGTCCACCACCTTCATTCCCTCAGGCGACTACTCAGTATCAGGTGATCAAGTGGGAACAGATCAATTAGTTTCATTGTAGATTTTATATAGGCATGAAAAAAAGCGCGCTCCCATAGAATCAGGAGCGCGTTTTTGGTTTGTGCCATTATCGTCCCGGTGGCAACTGGGGCGCCAGAGGGGGCAATTTGGGCGGTTGAGCGTTGGGTCCCAAATGGAGGATGACACAACCGCTGCAACTCATCACAACGACACAGACCATGAGACTAAACAGTATTTTTTTCATGGGATTCCTTTCTTTTAAACTATACCATATATATTATATAAATGCAAGTAGTAGATATGGGTAGCACCTATAGCACGTAGGTAGTACAATGTTCTCATATACATAATCAACTCATTATGAGAAAAATAATACAGCTCGTCACACTCTTCTGTTTCTCCTTTACATACACAGTTGCACCTCTCCTTACGGTGCAGGCTGATACGGGAACTTCTGCTTCCAGTACAACTTCTACAACAGTAACAGCACCTTCGTATGCTCTTTCTATATTGCCCACAGGATCTTCAACATGGCAGAAATCATTTGATCAGATAATTCCTTATGATTATGCAGGGTCTCCTTTGAAACAAATGATACAGACGGTAGTTGATAGATTATTGAAAGATAAAAAAACAAATAATAATCAAGAAAGTACAAACAAAGCATCGCGAGTCCTACCAGATATGGGGGATATGCTTCCCAAAGTAGCTGTGTATCTCGTACCTGTAGTACAACCATTTACAGCTCCTGTTCCTCCTGTTAACAAAGAAAATAATTTGAGAAATCAGATCGCGACAACTTCTGATCCTCATGATGTCATATACAACAATACCAAAACATATGGATATCTCGTTGGATATGTAGATAGAGCAAATACAGATTCTATTTCTTTGGGTACAGGTGATCGTGTTCCTGTTATGCTAAGAGACTATCAGAGAACAAATAGTATTCCTGCAATAAACTTTGCATTGGTACCAAATGGTCAATACTATGTACGACTTGCTATCGGAGTTGAGTCAGGAGCAGTTACTAACATGGGTCCAAAGGTAGAAGGTCAGAAGTATGGGGGATCAAAACGCGTTGAACAAATATCACAAAAACAAATAGATCAATTGGCCACAAGTACATTGTTTACCGTGAAGGTTCCGTCGAGTTTCAAATTGACACGAGGGTCAGATAAGGCGCTCACATCATATTACAAAGGCCTGATTCCTCTTCCAGAAACAGGTACGAGTAGTCCGGCATATTATTGGGTACGCAATTTCAGTGACACGGTTCCTGATTATGTTGCCAGTGTAGTTATATGGGACAACATTATATCGACACAAAGTGCAAATACTATTTCTGTCACCTCCGCTCCCAATCCAGCATTACTCATCACAGCACCATTTGGTGGTACTACGGTCTGGAAACAAGGAGAAAAACATGATGTGACCTGGCTCGCAAACTTCAAAAGAAGTAAAGAAAATGATACAGGTCTTGCCGCTTTTGATGGTATAACAGTTGTAATGCCATATGGGTACGGTATCAAATTTGATCAAGGTTCAACTGTCGATCAGTATAATACTGCTCCAGGAAAAATTGTGTCTACATTTGGCCAGATCGCAGCGACTACTATAATTACTACTGCGATTCCATCATTGAGTGGAGGTATAGTGTTGAGCACATTTGGTACATATGCTACAACATTCAGTATTCCATTCGTAGGTATTGCTATCGGTGCTATCCTCACTATCCTTGATCTCTTCGGTTTGTTTGACGACAATTCAGCTCCATTTGCAGTAGGAGTCAAAGTCGAAGCATTGTCATATAGTACATCTACAAATATGTATGGTACTAGTACATATATGCTTGCTGATGGTGGAATATACCTCGAAACAGGAAAGGCGACGGTATCAGTAAACAATCTTCCATTAGGTACGTATGTGTTACGAGCAACTGCATGGTGGAATAATTGGAATCAGGGTCCACATATTATTGCTACAAGTTCACCGGTTTTGATTGCTCCAGCAGATATACAAAATCAGTCTACTAATTCACATAGAGATCGAGATAATGGTATCTCAAGTACAACATTAAATCTTATTGAGGCAGCGCTTACTCCTCCCACGCTTCGTTCTTCTCGAGACAAATTATCGACCCATTCAACTGTCTCCTCATCGACTATTTCAACGACGACTTCATCGTCAACTATTTCAACAACGACAGCGCCCGTTACAACAAATACACCTGTAGTCACGAGTTCCGCAACTACTTCAACAGAAAGTACAACTTCTACAACTACGACCACAACTACAACACCTGCTCCAGTTGCACCACAGACAGTTTCTATTCCAGCGACAATCTCATCATATGCATGTCCGGACGGATATGTTCCGAGTCATAATGGTTGTGAATTATCGAGAACATCTTCAGGAATAAATAATTCACTTCCACGAAAAACTGATCTCGTTCCTGTGTATACCTGCCCACATACTCTCATTTACAATGCAAAAGATCATACCTGTTCAAAGCCAGTAACATATGAATTTAATGCGGATGTAGGTGAATCTCTCACAGCAAGTGTTGCAAATTCATTGATTGGTATATTGAGTGTCTTTGGTTTGGGTTGGTAATCTCGCTAGAGTGACCGTGTATCAGGTGGTATACTATATTCTATGTCAAAACATCTCATCATCGGCAACTGGAAAATGAATCCGGGTACTCTCCGTGAAGCTCAAAAAATCGTACGTGCTACACGTAAGGCAGCATCAACACTCACTCATACAGATGTAGTGGTATGTCCGCCGGCGCTTTATATTCAAGCCTGCATATCCAAGAAATCTTCTATCGTTGAAGTAGGTTCTCAGTATGTTTCTATTTATGAGAGTGGAGCACATACCGGTGAATATTCTGCTCATATGATCAGTAATATAGGCGCGACATACGCGATTATTGGTCATTCAGAGCAACGTCAGGCAGGGGATACTGACAGTATCGTTGCATCACGTATCAAGGCGGCACTTGAAGCTGGTTTGCATGTAGTGGTATGTATCGGAGAAAAAGTTCGTGATGAAGAAGGTGCATATCTTGATGTTCTCAAACATCAGATCAAAGAAACATTCGCTGGTGTGCCTGCAAAATATGTTCACAATATCATTCTTGCCTATGAACCTATATGGGCGATCGGTGCTACAGAAGCGATGAAACCCGAACAGGTTTATGAGACATCACTTTTCGTCAAGAAAGTATTTTCTGATGTTTTTTCACAAGAATCAGCCATGAAAGTCCGTGTACTCTATGGTGGTTCAGTCAATTTCCGCAATGCGGGAGATATTATTCGTGTTGGGAAAATCGATGGTTTACTCGTTGGTCGTGAAAGTATCAATATTCCTGGGTTCAAGGAATTGTTGAAGGCAGTAGATCAAGTTAAATAATTATATACAGTGCATGAAAACTCTTGCTGACATCCAGTATCTCAAAGGTGTGAACGTATTGACTCGTGTTGATTTCAACGTACCTATCAAAAATGGTGTTGTTGTCGACGATTTTCGTATCCGCATGTCTCTACCGACTGTTCAGTATCTCATGAGTCGTGGCGCCAAAGTCATTCTTATTGCTCATCTCGAATCATCAGATGGTTCCAACAATTCTCTCGCACCAGTTGCACAGAGTTTGAATACTCTCGGTATCAAAACAACATTTGTTGAGAATATGAGAAATGCGAAAAAAGAGATTGATATGATGAATGATGGGGAAGTAATTTTGCTCAACAATCTCCGTCTCAATGAAGGTGAAAAAGATAATGACCCAGAATTCGCCAAAGAACTCGCTTCTCTCGCAGATATATATGTGAACGATGCATTTTCAGTTTCACATCGTGAACATGCTTCAGTTGTCGGTGTACCACAATATATACAAGGATATGTTGGTTTGCAGATGGAACAAGAGATTACACATCTTTCACGCGCATTTACGCCAACACACCCATTCATTTTTATTCTCGGTGGTGCAAAGTTTGAAACAAAAGTTCCGCTTATAGATAAATTTTTGCAAACTGCTGACACGGTCTATGTTGCAGGTGCATTGGCAAATGATTTCTTCAAGGCACAAGGATATGAAGTGGGGGTATCGTTGCTTTCAAAGGGAAGTTTTGATTTCGATTCATTTTTGCATAATACAAAACTCAAAATTCCTGTTGATGTAGTCAATCAAGATCATCAGATGATGGACGCAAATCACGTCTCAAAGACCGACAAAATTATGGATGCAGGCATGAAGTCTGTACAAGAATTGGGAAGTATTATTTCTCAAGCACAATTTATTTTATGGAATGGTCCATTTGGTCTCTACGAAGATGGATATCAAGGTGCGACACTCGAAGTTGCACGCATGATTGCCGAAGCTACTCAAAAGGGGGCGACGAGTATCATCGGCGGGGGAGATACACTTGCAGCGGTTGCTTCACTCGGTTTGAGTGACAAATTGACCTTCGTTTCAACAGGAGGTGGGGCAATGCTCGATTTCTTGGCTACGGGTACCTTGCCAGGTATACAGGCACTTGAACATTTCGGGAAAGCCGAGTAATATCTTTTTCCCGTATGAAACCGATGCCAAAACAAATGTATTTTCTTTTTCCTGTAGCGGGACTCGTTTTTATTTTGGCGTGGAAAGTTGGCTTTGTTATTTTGACTCTGATAGAGCTTGAATGATCTTTTTCTTGTTTGTTTCAAAATCACTTTTGTCTCCTGAAACTTTCGAATTGGGGAATACCCAGATGTGAGCATGTTCTACTTCATCACCAACAATCTTGCTCAATATCCAATCAGTATGAAATGCTCTTTGTTGTGCGTGAGCGATCTTTGTGACGACTTCAAAATATGAAGCAGTGTTCGGAACATCCCATACCCAACGATAGTGTGTCTTGGGGATGACTTGGACATGCCCAGGGGATTGGGGGTGAATGTCGAGAAATGCGAGAAAATCATCATCCTCATATACAATATGAGTAGGAATGTCTCGAGAAACTATCTTACAAAAAATACAGGTGTTCATCGGTATAGTATAGCGTCGAGCGAGGACATGTGACAACTCTTCTTCTATTTATATAAGGTAAAAGCTCACCGTTGAAACGATGAGCTTAAATGTGGAACTCGATTTCAACAGGTTTATCTGACCCGATGGCTTCAGCGATCTTTTCTTTGCATCGCTCGAATTGGTCTTTCTGGATTCCGGGAATCCAACCCATCTCAGCAATCTTCTTGTGAGCATAGAGTGCCGTGGCATGATTGGTTCTGCCCACAAGCGAAACGATGTGCCTGTAAGGGCCGACATTGTATTCTGCATAGAAATACATAATCAGTTGCCGTGGCCATGCGATGAATTCTGGCCGAGCTTTCGACAGGATCTGTTTTTTGGTGACTTTGCATACATCGCAGACGATTGAAAATATGATTTCGCTTGCATTGATGTAATCGGTCTGCAGTTTGGGTGGTTTGATACCATTCTTGAGGATGTGTTCCTCAAGCACTTGGATGTGCGCTCGGAGTCGAGCGACTTCATCTTTGTAGTTCATGAGGTTTCCTTGGTTGGTTGTGAAAAGTTGTTCAAAAACAAACTACCATTATTTTTAGTATTCGTCAAATATATGTAGCTAGTAGCTCTGCACATGCCACACTATGCTACACTTTATTTCATGCCCGCATACACTATCCGAAAACCTCTTTCAGTCGAAGAGAAAAATACTCTCGGTATCAATTCAGAGATTATTTCTCACCTCCTTTTTCATCGTGGTATATGTAAAAAAGATGAAGCAGAGAGTTTTTTGAATCCCAACTATGACAGAGACATTCATGATCCATTCTTGTTGAAAGATGCAGAAAAAGCAGCCCGCCGTATCATTCAAGCTATAAAAAATAATGAGAAGATCGCTATATATGCTGACTATGATGCCGATGGTATACCTGGGGCAGCGATCTGGCATGATTTTTTCAGTCGTATTTCATTTAATAATTTCATTATTTACATCCCACATCGTCATGATGAAGGTTTTGGCTTGAATGAGGAGGCGATCGATGAGCTCGTTTCACAAGCGGTGAAACTTGTCGTGACTGTTGATTGTGGCATATCGGATGTAGGTCCTGTTGCACATGCGAACGCTCAAGGTCTTGAAGTTATTATCACAGATCACCATGAAGCGCCTGTACAATTGCCAAAAGCGTATGCAATCGTTGATCACAAACAAAATGATTGTACGTATCCTGACAAACATCTCTGTGGTTCGGGTGTGGCATTCAAACTCATTCAAGCAATACTCAAAGTAGATCGTCTCGGTCTCAAAGAGGGGATGGAAAAATGGTTGTTGGATCTGGTGAGTATGGCGACACTTTCAGATATGGTTCCTCTCGTCGGTGAAAATAGGGTACTCGCACAGTATGGTCTACAGGTGTTGCGCAAAAGTCCACGCGTAGGATTGGTGCAACTGTTGAAGAAGATGAAAATAGATCAAAGATTCCTCACTGAAGATGATATTGGCTTTATGATTTCTCCTCGTATCAATGCGGCGTCGCGCATGGGTGTGCCGATGGATGCATTTCGATTGCTCACTGCACAGGCGCAAGAAGAGGCGAAGACGTATGCCGATCATTTGGATGAAATCAATAATGAAAGAAAAGGAATTGTCGCTGCACTGGTCAAAGAAGTGAAGAAGAAAGTACATGAAAGACACGGAGATGTGATCCCTCACGCCATCGTACTGGGTAATCCAGAGTGGAGACCATCTCTTCTTGGCTTGGCTGCGAATTCGTGTGCAGAAGAATTCAAGCGACCCGTATTCCTTTGGGGTCGTGATGGAAGTGATGTGATCAAAGGATCATGTCGTTCTGAAGGTGTTTCAAATGTGGTAGAGATCATGAAAGGTGTACCAGAAGGAATTTTCTTACAATTCGGTGGGCATCATTTTTCAGGAGGATTTGCAGTGGATAATGAGCACATACATTTTTTGGATACTCATCTCAATGAAAGTGCGGAGAAAATTTCCAAGGTTAAAGGTTCAAGGTTAAATGAGGAAGAGATGGGCACGATTGTTGATAAGGAACTTTTGATTGATGATGTGACCTGGAATTTATCAAATGATATTTTGAAGTTGGCTCCGTTTGGTGTCGGTAATCCTCGCCCCGTTTTCTTGTTCAAGAATGTTGTTCCGGCTTCACTGCGTATCTTTGGTAAAGCGAACAATCATGTGGAGATGATATTCAAGAAGAAGAATGGTGACAAAGTGTCGGCAATTTCATTCTTTGGAGCAAGTGCTAACTGGGCTTCACGAGTCAAAGAGGGTACTACAATTGATCTCATTGCTTCAGTAGAAAAATCAATGTTTCGAGGGAGACCGGAATTGAGATTGAGGGTAGTGGAGGTGATAGTGTAGTTGTTGACTTTGTTTTTAATGTCAATTATACTTGTAATACAGATTATTACAAAGTAATACATTTAATATCATGCGTTCAATTATTAATATATCACTCCCTGCCTCATTGGCAGCCCAAGTCAAGAAAGAAGTAAAAGAAGGTCACTTTGCATCTACAAGTGAATTTTTTAGACACATGCTTCGATTGTGGAATACAGAGAAAGTGCTCAGAGATATCAAAGCTTCAGAACGAGATTTCGCTCGTGGAAGATTTAAAGTTTTGAAATCTTTCAAGGATTTGCAATAATGTACGAATGGAAATTACGTATTCAAATAAATTTGAAAAACAATATCGAAAAATGTCTGATGATATAAGAAAGCTTGTTGTTGATAAGATCGCGATTTTTCAGAATGATTGTTTTGATTCTCGACTTAAAACACATAAACTCAAGGGTACACTCACTGGTTATTATGCTTTTTCATTAAATAATAAGTACCGCATTATATTTTTATTTGAAAATGATAAAAATATAAGACTTCACTATATAGGCACTCATGACATATATGAATAACACCGAAACAAAAATAACAATATTCACAGACGGTTCGTCACGTGGTAATCCTGGTCCTGGTGGCTGGGGGGCGGTAGTAGTGCAAAGTTCAAAGTTCAAAGTTAAAAATGAAACACAGGAAGCACAGGTGATAGAGCTTGGTGGGGGTGAGAAACATACTACAAATAATAGAATGGAACTCATGGCTGCGGTGCAAGGTATATCACACACAGAGGCAGGTTTCGAAATAACTGTTTTCACAGATTCGAAATATCTGATCAATGGTATTACGTCATGGATAAAGGGTTGGAAAAATAATGGATGGATTACCAAAACAAAAGATGATGTGATAAACAAAGATCTCTGGGTGAAACTCGATAGTGCAATAAAAGATCGAAATGTGAAATGGGAATATATTGGCGGACATATTGGTATTATTGGTAACGAAAGATGCGATCATATCGCTACTGATTTTGCTGATGGTAATAAACCTACACTCTATAATGGCCCACTCTCTGGGTATGATTTGCCACACATACTTGATGTTTCACACGATGAACTCGCACTCAAAGCAAAAAAGTCGAGTGGATCACGTGCAGGAAAAGCATATTCATACGTGAGTTCAGTCGGAGGAGTTATTCACGTCGATCACAGTTGGGCTGAGTGTGAAAAACGTGTAAAGGGAAAGAAGGGTGCACGTTACAAAAAATCATTTGATATTGAAGATGAACAGAGAATTGTGCAGGAGTATGAAGAGATGTTGTGATCTTCAGTGAGATTTGATTGGAACTTCATCAGGATTTCATAGTGTTTGTATAAAATACTTTTCATGGATAGAAAAGTATTTTTGTTTTGGGCGATATGTGTCGGACTGGCACTCTTTCGTGTGATCGGTTCTCTTAATTATCATCCTTCAGATAGTGGAGTATGTATCGGAAAACATGTGCAGGGTATCGGACAGGTGAGTGGTGAACCAGAACGCAAAAGTTCTGGGCAGGTGATGATTATTTCGGTAATGAGTATGTCGTACGTCGAATCGAGTTCGACAGATAGTTCTGCAGGAATAGCATCTCATACATGTGATGCGAATATTTCAATTCGTATCAAAACTGCACTCTACCCACGATTTAAATTTGGGGACATTGTCTCATTTGAAGGATCACTCGGTAAGCCATTCAATTTTTCGAGTCAAAGTGGGCGATCGTTTGATTATCGGGGATATCTTGCAAAGGATGATATTTTCTATGAGATCAAGAGTGGCACAGTGCATGATACAGAAGAATCAGTATCCAGTGTTCCATCTTATAGTATAAAAAATATACCTGACGAATTATCAGGAATACTATTTGCTCTGCGAAGAAGTTTCGTCGCTCATCTCGAATATGCTCTCGGTGAACCACATGCAGCGTTGGCAGCAGGACTCGTGGTCGGTGAAAAGTCTGCACTTGGCAAAGATCTGCTCGATGATTTCCGTACCGTTGGCCTCATTCATATCGTCGTACTTTCTGGGTACAACATTACCATTGTTGGTGATGCACTTCGTCGCATGCTTTCATTCTTGCCACGTGTATGGGGTATCGTTGTTGGAGGAATAGGTATCGTATTGTTCGGCATACTCGTCGGTGGTGGTGCGACTGTTGTGCGTTCATGTGTCATGGCAGGTATAGCACTCACCGCAAACATGATTCGTCGTGACTATCAGGTTTCACGAGCGCTCGTATTTGCAGGACTGATGATGCTCATTCAGAGTCCGATGATTCTCCTGCATGATCCTTCATTCCAACTTTCATTTCTCGCAACACTCGGACTCATATTACTCGCCAGTCCGATCGAATCAAAGCTTGGTTTCATTCCTGAAAAGTTCGGTATGCGTGGTATTGTCGCTTCGACTATTGCGACACAAATATTTGTTTCACCTTACATCCTCTACATGATGGGACAAATTTCTCTCATCGGCATGTTCGTAAATATTATTGTCTTACCATGTATTCCACTCACCATGCTTCTTGTTGCGTGTACGGGCGCATTGGGTTTTATCTGGAGTGGATTATCTATTATTTCTGGGTGGGGAGCTCATTTCTTATTGTCCTATGAATTATATGTGGTACAACACGCCGCACGATTTCCATTTGCTTCTCTACATATACCACCATTTTCTGGATGGTGGACGGTGCTGTTCTATACTCTCTTTTTTCTCGTATATGCTATAGTTGCTTACAGGAAACAGTATAACCTTCAAACCAATACACACATATGAATCTATGTCTCAAGTGGGGTCGTGTGTATAGACGCACGATGCCTTTGACAGAGAGCTTCACCTGTCCTCATTGCATGAAGTTTTCATTCTTTTGTTGTGGTGATTTCGCACAACCTGCAGCACTCATATGGCGCCAAGCAGTTGCTGGATTTGATCCAACCAACGGTCATGGAGCAGGAGTTGCTGTGTCAGTGTGTCTTCATTGCTCGAAAGAATTTGCATTTGTAGTTTCACCGGTCGCAGTTGAGATTTATATCCAACAATGCGAACGTTGGCAGCGTGCCTTCTGGCACTATGAGATCTGAACGAAAAAGGAGTGGTCAACCACTCCTTTCCTTTTTATATGCTAGAGAACTTTTTTGAGATTTTCTTCTATGACATTCCAGTTGAGATTGGCGAAGAAATCCTCAACATATGTTTTCTTGCCCGATGGTTGATAGTCAGCAACAAATGAATGCTCCCACATATCGAGACCGAGGATGAGAGCGCAGTTTTGTAATTGACCGAGATGTTGTTCGTCGATCCATGCATTCAAGAGTCTCTTGTCAGTACGATCATAGTAGAGCATTGCCCAACCAATACCTCGAGTGAGTGCGAGTGCTTTGAATTCAGCAAGCCATGCGTCCCATGAACCCCACGTTTTCACAATCATGTCATGAAGGGTACCACCGGTAGTGATCGGATGTGCACCACCTTCAAGTGAAGAGAAATATACTTCATGATTGCGCATACCATTGAATTCAAAACCAAAACGGCGAGTGACTTCGGCGAGAGGGTAGGCATTTGACTCAGCATCTTTCTTCAAGACTTCAATCTTTTCGAGAATGAGGTTCGCGTGTTTTACATACCCCGCATAGAGTTTGAGATGTTCTTCAATGGTTCGTGCGGATATACCTTTGAGGGTAGGAATCGTGAATGTTTTTGCAGTGAATGGGGTCATGGAATTTGTATTAAAAGTAATGCGTCTATTATACACCAAATACTTCAGTGAGATTTTATCCAAAATTTATCAAGATTTCATCTCGTTTACGTATGCTTGTGTATATGACGAGAATGCAAAGAAATATGATAGTAACGGCGACTACTGCTATAGTAGGTTTGGGTATTTCGAGTTATGTGTATGTTCAGAATATGAGGCCGAAGATTCTCGAGGTGTATGTATTTTCACTTACCCAAGGAAGATCAGTATTTGTTCGTACACCAGATGATACGAGAGTATTGATCGATGGTGGTGCCAACTCCGAAGTTATCACGAAACTTACTTCCATCTTGCCATTTTATTCTCGGCGTATTGATACCGTGATTGTTGTGCATGATGACAAGAAAGATATTACCGGACTCATCGATGTGATCAGAAGATATAAAGTAAGTAATGTATTTGTCTCAAAAGATGTCACAGTAAGTACGTCACCGAGTGATATATACACTATATTGTTGGATACTGCGCGAAGGTCTGGTATTCCAATACAAGAAATATCTGCTTCAGATAGTATTAATTTTGGTTTATATACAAAAGCGCAGGTATTATTTCCGGTTACTTCTAATCGTTTCACATATTCATCTGCGAGTCCTCCGGAAATGGTCTTGAATATTATGTACAAATCTACGCGGATATTGTTGGCAAACTCTATTTCAAAGAAGATTCAGAATTTCTTGGTTGAGAATGATGAGAATATTTCTGCACAGGTTTGTGTATACGATGAGCACGTTACACATACTACAGTTTCACAAAACTTCATTCGAGCGATCAATCCAACATATGTAGTGTATTCAAGTACACCAGCAAAAACTTCCTCAAAAGGATCGGCTTCAAAGAAAAAAGCAGACAAGGATCCTCTTGATAGTATTCTTGTGAATAATAGGTTTAACGTGAAAGAGAAGGGGACGATTAAAATAGTGTCAGATGGAAGTACGGTGTCTATACAATAACAATCCCATCTCATGAATTCAGGAGGTTCGTTTGTAAAAAAATACGAGTAACAAAAAAGAGCCCGAGAGCTCTTTTTAAACTAGATGAGACCTGCTTTCTTGAGAGTAACGTATACTCCGTTCTTTTGCATGGTGCGAAGACCACGTGTTGAAACGGTAACAGTGACAGACTTTTTGAGCTCAGGAACGAAGATGCGTTTCTTCTGGAGGTTTGGTTGGCGACGGATCTTTCCGCATGGATTGAACTGAGTAGCACGAGTGCGGTTTGAATAACGTCCGCCGATGACTGAGGTCTTTTTAGTTATTGCGCAGATTTTTGACATAAAAGTAGTAGAAAGCTATGGTATCATAGTCTATGTAATTTGCAAATCGAAATCATGCTTACCATACTTTCTATCATCATTCTTATATTCTCAGTCATTATCCATGAAGTCTCCCATGGCTATATGGCTGATCTTCTGGGCGACCCTACTGCACGTCTACAGGGAAGGCTGACACTCAATCCGTTGAAGCATATTGATCCTGTTGGTTCTATTCTCGTACCCCTCATTACATCACTTGTTGGTTTTACCTTTGGTTGGGCAAAGCCAGTCAATTACAACCCATACAATTTGAAGAATAAGCGTCTCGGAGAGTTTCTGATTGCTTTTGCGGGCCCAGCTTCAAATCTATTGCTTGCACTTATATTCGGTACAGTGATCAGATGTGCTGTTGCGTACGGATTCCAGCCACCATTTATAGAGTTGTGTTCATATATAGTGATCATCAATATTATCTTGGCAGTCTTCAACCTGATTCCACTTCCACCACTTGATGGTTCAAAGCTTTTGTTTTCTATACTTCCTGCACAATATGACAAGGTCCGCATGACACTCGAAATGTACGCCCCTTTCTTTGTGGTTATTCTCGTATTATTCCTCTGGAAATTCATTGCACCAGTAATTCCTGCATTATTTAGTCTATTTTCGGGATATTAGGATGTGCACAAGCTCCTATTGTCATTATTTCTATAAGGTGTAGCATTATGTCTACGCTGAGTTCCTCCAGCGGACACGGGAGGGTGCTGGGCGTGAGTTAAATCACGCTCGGCACCCGACCTTGCTCTTTCATTTGTATGAACACCTTGCGCGCCTCTACTCCACAGTTTCAGGAGATAGGCGCTTTTTTATTTGTTGCGGTCTGATCATTACATATTCATTTAATTGTTAGATGAAATAATAAAACAGGCCACACAATTTCTTGTGTGGCCTTCGAGATTAAATCAGTCAACAGTCAACTGTTTTTTCCGATGGGAAGCGCTTTAAGGCACTCGCCGTTGTATTTGTAGTGATAGTTGGGCTTAAAATTTGTGACGGCTTTTTCGGTCGAAGCAAATTTTATTGAGATTTTTTCACCTGAAATTGTCTCAGCAATGACGTATGCGATCTTGCCGTCGAAATAAATCGCTCTGACAGTGATCACATCCCATTTATTGAGGTATTTTACAGATAGAAAACTTCCCCCGTAGAACCATTTGCTTGCCGGTATCATGAATAAGACAATGATGATGATTTTGAGGCCAATACTGATAGCTAGATCAGAATTAAGTCCCAGCGCAGACGCTTTCACCAAGTTGTCCAATAATCGCCAGCCAAAGAAGACTACGACCATTGAATTTACGATACCGAATACCATTCGTTTTGTTTTCATTTTCGAACCTTTCTATTTACTTACCAATGAGCAGATTTACGCTTTATTTGAATCAATTCTCCAAGCTTTGATTTCGCTTGCGTTCAATTCAAGGGCGTCTATCTGGATAGAATCTAATCATACAGACAAATTGATGTCAATTTATTCGAATTTATTGCCTAAAATGGAAAGCTGTGTTACATTTCTCTCACTGTCTTACGGTGTCCTACCTACAGACCGTACATTATTAACGGCAAGAATGAGTAATCGCGAGGATATATCTCACATCCAAAGCGGTGAATAATTCAGGATTGCCACATAAACAGTTAAGAGTTCAAAGTGTAAAGTGCAAAGTCACACGCATTGCAATTGCGTCAAACTTTTAACTTTTCATTTTTAACTTTAAACTAATTTTATTCATGCCTACAATAAATCAGTTAACAAAAAAGAATCGTACTCGTTTCGTCAAGAAATCAAAGTCGATCGCTTTGACTCGAACATTCAATTCGATCAAAAATCGCCCGATTTTCTTCCCGGCTCCATTCAAGCGTGGAGTGTGTGTCAAAGTTACTACCAAGACACCAAAGAAGCCTAACTCAGCTATCCGCAAGATCGCTCGTGTTCGTCTCACAAACGGTGTTGAAGTTACTGCATACATTCCAGGTGAAGGACACAATCTCCAGGAACACTCAGTAGTACTCCTCCGTGGTGGTCGCGTCAAAGACGTTGGTCTTCGTTATTCAGTCGTTCGTGGAGTGCTCGATGCCGCAGGTGTCGAAAAGCGTCGCAAAGGTCGCAGTCAGTATGGCAACAAGAAGCCTAAAGCAGCAAAATAATCACTAGATTCAAGAAGCAAGATTCAAGAAATGTAAGACATTCATGAATCTTGAATCCTGAATCATAATTCTAAATTTATGCGAAGAAAACTCAATCTCAAACGTGAGCTCAAGCCAGATATGACATATCAGTCACTTAAGCTTGCAAAACTCACCAACTACATCATGGAATCAGGCAAGAAGAATATTGCTCGCCAGATCGTTGCTGACTGTATGACCGCAATCAAAGAACAAACAAAGACAGAGAACCCACTCGAAGTTTTCGAATTGGCACTCAAGAACACAGCTCCCGCTATGGAAGTCCGTTCACGCCGTGTCGGTGGTGCAAACTACCAGGTTCCTCGTGAAGTTCGTCCAGAACGCAAGAATGCTCTCTCAATGAAATGGATTGTTGAAGCAGCTCGTGGTAAGAAGGGTAAGCCTATCCACCTCAAGCTCGCCGATGAAATCATTGCCGCTTCAAAGAATGAAGGTGAAGCAGTCAAGAAACGTGAAAACGTTCACAAGATGGCAGAAGCCAACAAGGCGTTTGCTCACTTTGCGTGGTAGATTTTGACTAGGTCAAAATCTCGTCGAGCCTTTGTCTAGCCACAATTAGTCTAAGTCTGTTAATAACATTTAATATTTAATTTAAGATTATATGCAACGCGACTATCCACTCGAAAGAATGCGAAACTTCGGAATCATTGCTCACATTGATGCCGGAAAGACCACTACATCAGAGCGTATCCTGTACTACACAGGTATGATCCATAAGATCGGTGAAGTTCACGAAGGTGAAACTACTACTGACTGGATGGAACAAGAGCGTGAACGTGGTATTACGATCACAGCTGCTGCGATCACATGTTTTTGGAATCCAACATACATGCGCGGACTCAAAGATGCTGCCGGAAAAGATGATGTCTCAAAGAAAGTTCGTTTCAATATCATCGACACACCAGGTCACATCGACTTCACTGTGGAAGTGAAGCGTTCTCTCCGTGTTCTCGACGGTGCAGTAGTGGTCTTCGACGGTGTTGCAGGTGTTGAACCTCAGTCAGAAACAAACTGGCGTTACGCTGATGAAGCTAAAGTT
>JBAWXC010000004.1:0-20519 GCA_037144235.1 Candidatus Tayloriibacteriota bacterium
CTGCAGATATTCGTAAAGAGGGTGCCAATTTTGATCTCGCTATGGCGATCGCGTACCTCACCGCTGCCGAAGAAATAGATTTTGATCCACACGAGACACTCATTCTCGGTGAACTATCTCTGCAAGGAAATGTAACCAAAATTCACGGCGTATTACCAATCATATGTACTGCGCCTCATCATGGATTCACATCTGCATTTGTGCCACACGAAAATAGCATCGAAGCGTCACTCGCACGCAACATCATCATATATCCTGTCAGAACACTTCGAGAAATCATAGAGCATATTTCTGGTACAAAACTCATCCAACCTCTCAATCACATATCGCATCAGACCAAAGAACATAAAAAAGTTCATATCGATATGCGTACCATTCGTGGCAATGAAGTAGCCAAACGTGGCCTTGAAATAGCTGCCGCCGGTGGACACAATGTCATCATGTGTGGACCACCCGGTACAGGCAAAACCATGCTCGCACAGAGTTTTGCTTCACTATTACCACCACTTACGTATGAACAATCAATCGAAGTAACCAGCATTCATTCTGCAGCGCGGACGCTTCACGACCATCTCATATATGAACCACCATTTCGCACACCACACCATACCGCTTCATATCCATCGATTGTTGGCGGGGGAGCATTCCCCAAGCCAGGAGAGATCACTCTTGCTCACAGAGGAGTCTTATTTGTCGATGAATTCCCCGAATTTGATCGCAAAGTAATCGAGGCACTCCGCCAACCACTCGAAGATGGAGTCATTACCATATCTCGCGCACGCGGAGTCATCACATTCCCTGCACGTTGCATCCTCATCGCATCGATGAATCCTTGTCCGTGTGGCAAAAAGGGAACTCTCGAGTGTATCTGTTCAATACAAGCCCTCCAAAGCTACGCACGCAAAATTTCAGGACCAATTTCTGATCGTATTGATATTTGGCTCACCGTCGAAAAAATAGACTATGAAAAATTATCTTCCACAGAAAACAATGCTGAACCTTCTGCGACTATACGTGAACGTATTGTACGCTGTCGTAACATTCAAGGCACACGATACCAGAAGCATGGTAGTACCAAGAATTACAATAGTGAACTCGATGCAACTGATATAGAGCGTTTCATTGCAATGGAAGAATCTGCACGTACGACACTGGCATTATCAGCACAACGATTTGGTTTATCAGGAAGAGCGTTCCACCGCGTCATCAAAGTCGCACGAACAATCGCTGATATGGAACAAAAAGAAGTGATTTCAAAGGATCACATCTTGGAAGCACTTCAGTATCGAAAGAAAAGTGATATCTAGAAAGGATTACGTGCGCCACGAACTTCAAAGTGCACGTGCGGTCCAGTCGAATTACCAGTCGAACCGAGCAGACCAATCGTCTGACCCTGTGATACATAATCACCTGCATGGACTATATTTTTTGAAAGGTGAGCATACACGGTCTGTGTACCATTTGAGTGAGAAATAACAATATAATTTCCATATCCACCATGCCACCCATTGTTATAGTTACTAATGATGACTGTACCTGCAGCTGAAGCATGAACAGGTGTTCCACGTGGAGCAGCGAGATCGACTGCATTGTAGCCATGCAAGCCCTGACTTTCATATCCACCATCAATTGGGCGAATATAATATCCAGGATACTCAGGGACGTTGGTACCAAACAATGGTTCATTAAGATTGACCTTCATCTTGGTTGGAATTGAGACTTGCAATTCCGCATCAGGAATCACAATTGTCTGGCCAACTGAGAGATCGGAGGCGATAGTAAGATCGTTGTATTCGAGCACTTCACCGAGATCAGCTTTGTATTTTGAGACAATTTTCTTGATTGTATCTCCTTTTTTGACAACATAGTTGATACCCGAAACAGGCAAGATGACGAGGGTCTGACCAACTTTGAGACCTTGGGAACGTGATACTCCTGCATCACTATTTGCCCACAAAATAGTATTTATAGAAACACCAAAGAGTTTTGCGATACTTGAAAGCGTATCTCCGTCACGAACGACGTATATACTGACTTGCGTATTGACTGGACCATCAGCAAGAAGAGGGTCGGTAATGACTGAATCGGCAACGAGAGTTTGATTTCCTTGAATAGGGACGATGTCTGATGTAGATGATGAGGTAGGATCTTCATTTGGTATCGCTTGAAGAAGGGCAATGGTTTGAGAATTGGGAGACGTGGATCCGAGAGGAATCTGTGCAGATGCTGATGGACTCTCAAATGCAGAAACCAAGAAAGAAAAAAGACCGGCATGAGCGGTCAGGGGGTATGCAAAGGATATGAGTGTGGGAATAAGAAAAAGAGCAGTCCCAACCATGGAACGCTTTGAAAAATGATACTTTTTTGATAGAGATGAGATCTTTGATTTCATAACGAATCTAGATTCTTTTCAAGTATTTGGGGTGCTGAATTTTGAATCAATACCTATACCCCGTAGAACATGAAATGGCTCAATAAAGCCATTTGGTAGTACCCTTATATCTGGGTGCTTTTATAGGTTAGCAGGTGAGGAAGTATTGTCAATCGTCATTGTGTATAACATCTTTTAGTGACAATCTGTCAATATTTATTGCATTATAATAATGAGTAGGACCTGTATCGCATATCGCGCCGAAAGGAGCGGAGTGCCCGGACCGGCTAAGTAGCTAAAGGATAGTAAAAGCGGACATATCCCTCTGGGAATGCTCCTTTCGGCGCGATATGCGATACAGGTCTACAACCGACAACATAATGCTAATTTAGATTCACCCCATCACACACCTGACTAGAGGAGCATTCCCAGCGGGATACGTCTTTTTAATAGTGTTCTTTAGCCGCTTGGTTTGTCGTATCACAACGCTCCGAGAGGCAGGTGTGTGATGGGGTGAATCGTCGTTATTTTCATTAAAATGATTACCAATACATTAGTGTGGTAATATAGCGTTCATGACCACCCTCAATCCCGAACAACAACGTGCAGTAGAGACAACCGAGGGACCAGTAATGATTGTGGCAGGTGCTGGATCAGGCAAAACTCGAGTCATTACTCAGAGAATTATTCATTTGATACAAAAGGGAGTAGCTCCGCACGCCATTCTAGCTATCACCTTCACCAACAAAGCGGCAAAAGAGATGCGTGAACGTGTGACACATCTCATTTCACAAGAAAAAAGTCTCAATCGACCTGTTTCATTTTCAGAAAAACCATTTGTCAGTACATTTCACGCACTTGGAGTTCATATCATTCGTGAAAACGCGTCGCTTCTCGGACTGACACGTCATTTCACGATATATGACCGAGCTGATTCACGTCGTGCGATCAAAGAAGCAATGACTTCCTGCTCTGTTGATCCGAAGCAATTTGATCCTGGAGCTATCCTCAATCTAATCTCTCGTGCAAAAGGGGATGGTTTGAGTCGTCTCGAATATAGTGATGTATCCAAAGGGTATACTGAAGAAATAGTGGCTCAAGTATGGGAAAAATACGATGCTATTCTTGCAAAAGAAAAATCGCTCGACTTTGACGACCTTCTCCTCAAGACCGCTCGACTCCTTCGTGACAACAAAGATGTTCGCGATCATTACAATAAGGTTTGGAATTATGTTCATGTCGATGAATATCAAGACACCAACAAAGTTCAGTATCAGATCATGAAATATCTCGCCCAAGAACACAAAAATCTCTGTGTCGTGGGAGATGCTGATCAGACAATATATACCTGGAGAGGTGCGACGATTGAAAATATACTCAATTTTGAAAAAGAATACCCTGATGCGACTGTGATCACACTCGAAACGAACTACCGTTCAACAAAAACTATCCTTGCTGCAGCAAACAGTGTGATCGAGATCAACCGCATGCGCAAAAAGAAAACTCTACGCACCGACAATGCCGAAGGGGAGAAGATTTCTGTCATTACTTCATACACCGAGACTGACGAAGCTCGTGCCATCGCTGATATCGCACGTTCTCACATCGAACAAGATGTGCCTGCACGCAACATTGCAGTACTCTATCGTGCAAATTTCCAATCACGAGCGATTGAAGAATATTTCATCAAGAAAAATATTGCTTATCAACTCGTCGGTACACGTTTCTTTGAGAGAAAAGAAATAAAAGATGTACTTTCATACATCCGTGCAGCTCTCAATCCTGAAAGTACCAGTGATATCGGTAGAATCATCAATGTTCCACCACGTGGTATCGGCAAAGTTACTGTTGCCAAAATAGTCTCTGGTCAAGAATCGACTCTCCCTCTTACCATGAAAGAAAAAGTGGCTCATTTCAGGCGTATTTTGCATGATATTCGTGCAGAATTGGAAGCGAAGAAACCCAGTGAGTCAGTCCGTTTCGTCATTCAAGAAACAGGAATTGAGAGAGCACTTCATAGCGGAGATACTGAAGATGAAGAACGTCTGCTCAACATTCAAGAACTCGTCTCCGTGGCAACCCAATATGATCATATGAAACCTTTGGAAGGTATTGAGGCACTTCTTTCCAATGCAGCACTTGCTAGTGATCAGGATGATCTGCAAAAAGATGAGGACGCAGTAAAACTTATGACCGTACATGCTTCAAAAGGACTTGAATTTGATTATGTATTCATCGCCGGAGTCGAACAAGATCTTTTTCCATTCAAGCACATGGATGAAGCAGAGGTAAGTCAATCTGAAGAAGAGGAGGAACGTCGATTGTTCTACGTCGCACTCACTCGTGCCAAGAAAAAAGTATATTTGAGTCACAGTATCATACGCACTGTGTATGGTTCACAACGAGTTAACACTCCCTCTGAATTCATCGGCAATATCAAAAAAGAATTACTCGATGAACCCGCAGCACCGAAAGTTTCATCGGGTGCAAAGGCTTTGTTTATTGATTTTTAGAGAAGCACGAGAGCTACAAAGAGAGCGAACAAACCGTAGACGATAAATACAGGTCGTTCGGTGTATGGTTTTCTCACACATATGAAATACGTCAGAACGAGTGCAGGAATAGCACCCCAGAGTAAGAAATAATTCTTGGTAATCAAGGGAGTGAAGACGTATCCAAGTCCTGCGAGAATACCCGTAACTCGAGGTCCCCACAGCGGACCAAACAATGTAGGAACTGTCTTGATGCCCGCAGCTGTATCGCCTGCAATATCTTTGATATCACGAACATTTGGTAAGAGAGAGAACATCACAACAACAGACATGATCAGTGCATAGGGAATACTAGCGATCTCTTTGTCTGGATAAAAGGTGAAAAAACCTGCAATTACGGCCGTAACACTACATAAACCGATGATACCGGTCGCAAGAAAAGGGATGATCTTGAGACGTAGTGGAGGAGCAGAATAGATATAGTAGAGAGCATTGAAGGTGAGAACGCAGAAAAATGCATAATATCCAGCGAGATATCCTCCGATCAATGCTCCAATGAAGAATAGTATACCCGCAGTCTTCATATAAGAAGGTGAGATTGATTCACCAGTGATCGGTCGATCTTTATTTGAGATAGCATCAATATCAATATCGTATACATCGTTCACGCATACCGCTGACATCCACGAGAAATAGTAGGCGATAACAAGGACAACGAGTGACATCCAATCATTCCAGTTCATACTGAAATGACTCATCTGATACGCCACGATCATACCGATCACTACCATACCAATGAAATGACTCAGACGTTCTGGACGATAATTTTTGAGGATTGATAGAGTTTCACGTCTGTAATTTTGTATGAACCATCCAATCGTAAGTAAACTGAGCACTACAAACCATATCTTACTCATCAAGAAATCAAATCCGATCTCGACCATACGTTGAATAGAGCCATATTCGAGTGTGCCATGAATATTATTTGTAACTGTTGAGGATTGAAGTACCACTGAACCAATGTATTGCATCGGAGTGGAAGCAACTGATGAACCGTGTCCAAGCATGAAAAGTATTCCAGGAAGAGAAACGGTCACAAACGCAACAATGTATATGATCACAACTGTGAGTAAGGCAGGAAGTACTTGTTTGCAAACTGCATATACAAAATATCCAATACCTATCAAGATCAAAGCGAGTTCAATGCGAATACCAAGTGTAATACCTTGAGCAGTGAAGGGACCAAAAAAAGTAAAGAAACTATGCATCATATCACGCGGAATATCGAACAAATAAGCCATAGAAACGCCTTTTCCTCGTGTAGTGAGCCAATCAATAATAGGTGGCACAATGGTGATGAGAAGTGCAAAGAGAGTCATCGTTGGAATGACTTTTTTCCAGGAAGGCACAGCCCACCCGAGTATAAACATCATGATTAGTGCAACAACAAGAAAAAACAAATAGTAGTGAAGAAGAGTAGGTGCATCAGAAGCGATAATGCCCGAAGAAGAGGGGCTCGAAAAAGATTCGAGGAAAAATCTCACACACAAAATACCTGAGAGACCTACGAGCCACCCGAGAGGGGAGATTTCGATACTCGAAAGAAACTGTTTGTATCTATCCAACATACTGTAACGATATACCATGCTCTGCGTAGGTGCAACTTACACACTTGCGTTATCTCTCCAATTACGCAATCATCATAGTACTCATGAGATTATTTGCAAAAAAATCACTCGGTCAACATTTCCTGAACTCAACTCATGTCTTGGAGCAGATAATTCAAGCTTCGGAGCTCGATGAAGGAGAATTGGTCCTCGAAATCGGACCTGGCACAGGAGTACTCACCACAGCACTTCTCAAAACTGGGGCACGAGTTATTGCTATAGAGAAAGACGTCCGTGCAAAAGAAGTATTACAAGAAAGATTTGCACAAGAATTAAAAACCGGACAACTAGAACTCATCGAGGGGGATGTCTTGAATGACCAGTTGCCTCTGATGAGTAAGAAAAGTGAGACATATTCAATTGTGGCAAATATTCCATACTACATCACCGGCGCAATACTAGAAAAATTTCTTGAACATGCTCCTCGTCCGACAAAAATGGTGCTCTTGGTACAAAAAGAAGTGGCTGAACGTATCATTGCACGTGACGGAAAAGAAAGTATTCTCTCTATTTCTGTAAAAGCATTTGGCACACCGACACTGGTAGCAAAAGTGCCACCCGGAGCATTCACTCCACCCCCAACAGTTGATTCGGCTATCTTGAAGATCGATAGTATTACAGATAACCTCTTTGCACAAAATAACGTTGATATACAAGCATTTTTCAAGATTGTAAAAGCTGGTTTTGCACACAAAAGAAAGTATGCTCGTCGAAATCTAGAGAGTATATATCCCCTAGAAATAATTGATTCTGTCTGGGCAAAAACTACCCTTGATCCGCAAATTCGCCCTGAAGATATGACTGTTCTCAACTGGATCACACTGGCACAGCACCTCCTATAGGATCATCACCTCACTCCACCGAAAACATCTTACGAAGTGCGCCGAGGATGGGTAGTAGCGATAGCGCCTCGCAGGCGAATCAGCAGATTCGTGCCTAGGGCCGACGAAAGAAAAAGGGTGAGGGAGGACTAACATTATTATCCCCACATATACACACATTGTGGCTTATTCTTTGATATAATGTACCGAGCATGCCAACATCTTACCCACGTAAACAAACTATTATTATTGCGGGTGTATGCATTATCGCTATTGGAGCGACTGCATTTTATGTACGAAGCCAACATTCAGGGACTACAGATCAACAGGTGAGTGTTCTCGGAGAACAACAAGCATCCTCGACTATAGTACTTGCTACTTCATCAGAAGATTGGAAAAAAGCTTTCTTCGGTGCAACAGGAACACAAGCAATAGCCAAACTCAAAGCCAATTCAGCGACGGAGACACCTGAAGAATTGACTGCTACTGACATACTCGGACGCAATTTCTTCACTCAATTTGTACAACTCAAACAATCTGGTCTTGCAAATGACCAAGCTTCTATTGATGCCGTCAATACCAAACTTATCTCTGATAGTTTGAATTCTATTCCTGCACCAAAATTATACGGATCAAAAGACATTACTCTCTCAAAAAATACTTCTTTCAAAGATACTGCGTCTACATATGCGATCGCACTTGCACGCATTCTTGCACAAGACATGCCCACTCAGAATGAAGCTGAAGTCGCTGAAGCAGCATTTTCATCAGGAGACCTAACTCAACTCAAGAATATTGCTCCTATCGTACAAGGATATAAAGCCGGTGTTATCGAACTCCTCAAAACTCCTGTACCACAAACGCTCGTACAATATCATCTCAATCTCATCAATGGACTCAGTATCCAGGCATACAATGCAGAAGCTCTCCAGAAATCAGACGTTGACCCTATTCGTGGCCTTGCAGCTATCAGTTTGGAAATCAAAGGCTTGCAAACTATTTCAGAAGCAATCGGCTCGATGCAAAGTTATTTTGCAGTGGCTGGTATTCCATTTACTGCAGAAAAATCGGGAACCATACTTCAAAGTAAATAACATATTATGAAAAACATATTTAAAAAAAGCATTGCTATCCTTCTTGTGATAATGATCCTCTGTGCGAGTGCACCGCAAAAATCTTACGCATTCTTAGGAGTAGGGGATACTACATTTGCCACCATTGTTGCGGATGTAAGTCCAACCGGTATTACAAACGCTATTAACCACGAATTACAACAATTGAAGAGTTTCATTCTCGATCACCTCGCAACTTTGATTGCAAAACAGATCCTTCACCAGATCACTGCAAGTGTAATCAATTGGATCAATAGTGGTTTCCAGGGTAGTCCTTCATTTATCACCAACCCTGGTGGCTTCTTCCTTAATGCAGCTGACCAGATCAGTGGTGCATTTCTCGATAAAGATACTGGTCCTCTCAAAAATCTCTGCGGATCGCTCGGCACAGATCTCTCACTCACTCTAGCGCTGGGACAAACATTCAATAATAATAAAGCTTACAGCTGTACACTCGGTTCTATCTTCAACAATGTCAAAAATATTCCTGGAAATACTCGCGTCAACGGACGAAGTCTCGATGGTTTCATGAAAGGGGACTTCTCACAAGGTGGCTGGAATGGTTTCTTGGCTGTAACTCAAAACCCACAAAACAACGGTACTGGAGCATATCTCCAAGGTCACAGTGATCTCCTTCAAGCAATCGGAGTCAAACACAATTCGATCAACCAACAACTCTTGCAGGGTAGTGGATTCTTGTCATGGGAATCATGTAAAAATGTTCCTGTCGCATCAGCTCCTGGTCTCATAAGTTCCGGGGCAGCATTACCAAGTCTTACGAATGCATACAACAACGCAATCAATGCAGACTTAACAAATATAGCACAAGGTACTGGTATGGGTCTGGGCCAATTGAGTAGTGGTCGGAGTATTGTGGCACAAGGAGGAACTTCAGTCCAAAACACAATCAAACAATGTGAAACCCAAACTCCAGGTTCTGTCATTGCAAGCAAACTTACCAAAAACTTGAATGTTCCTGAAACCGAACTCGAATTGGCAAATGACATCAACGCCATCGTTGATGCCCTTATCAGTCAGATGGTGTCACAACTCTTGAGTGCTGGACTTGGAGCTTTGAGTGGTGGTGGATCTGGAGGTAAAAGTTCATATACACAAAAGATTATTGATGAGGACCTCTCAGCAAAAGAAGGATCCACCTCACTCGGTATAGCAACCGGTGGTCTCTCGGATGCAAAATCAAACTATGATCAAGCAGTCTCTCTCATTCTCGATAGTCAAAATCGTTTTGAAACTGCGCAAACTTGTTTCAAGGATGCTATTCAAAAAACCAATCCTCGGCTCACTATCGTACAAAAAAATTATGCCAATGACCAAATTCGTACTATCGACAACACATTAAATAATGATGTCAATCCATATCTTACAACTCTTCAATCAAAAGAAACGGAAATCTCTACACAAATCGATCAAACCAATTCCCTCAATGGAGCAGTCAGCGACCAGACGAGTCTCACTGGTTTACGAGCGCAAATACCTAATATCAAGCAAGGTGTAGAGACAACAACAAAAGCTGAAAACACCTACGTAAAAAAATCAGAGAATGATCTCACCTCTGCAGAAAATAAGGCTACGAAATTAAATATTCAGGCTTTAGCATTCCAATCAGCATGTAAAAATATAGACCAAGTAAATGCACTCAATCAGAATTCATTCGGTGGACAATAATCTATGAAACGTTTTATTCCAAAAATAACCCTCGCCCTCTGTCTCGCCCTCGTTGTGGTGGTTATTTCTGGTCATGTGACGTATGCGGATGCTGCACCTACCACCGGTTTGTTTGGACTCTTCGATCTCACCAAGTTCGTAGCTGAAGTACTCGCAAACTTATTTTACACACTTCAAACTATCGCAAGTTGGGGTATCGCTCTCGCTGGAACTCTCCTCAACTGGTCAATCAATCTCACACTCAATATTCACCAATTCGTCAACGATACGCCTGCGATATTTAGTATCTGGAAAGCGATACGTGACATTTCGGGAATGTTCATCATCTTTGCATTGATCTGGGCATCACTCGAACTCATACTATCTCCTGTTACTTCAAGTCCAAAGTTTGGTGATCTGATCAAGAATATCATCGTTGCTGGAGTTGTGATCAACTTTAGTTTCTTTGTGGCAGGTGTTGGTATCGACGCTTCAAATATCATCTCTGTTCAACTTTACAACGCTATTGCTCCTGCAAATAGTCTCAACCCCGCATCATTGAATCCTGGAAATATCAAAGCAACTCTTGCTGACGGGGGACTCTCTGATATCTTCATGAAGAGTCTCGGTATTACGAGTCTGTATGATAGTGGTTCGAGTTTGAGTGACCAATCAATCAAAGGTCAATCTGGTTGGTCATTGCCACTTCAGGTCATCATTCGTGGTGTTACCTCGATTATCATCATGGTAACAGCGGCATTGAGTTTCTTCTTTGCTGCAATAGCATTTATCATCAGATTTATTATTCTCATATTACTCCTCGCATTTTCACCTATCTGGTTTGCTTCACATATCGTACCTCGTATCGGTGATCAGGCCAAAGAATGGACTGGTGCATATACTGCAAATCTCATATTCATGCCGGTATATCTCTTGCTCATGTACTTTGCTCTCAGTGTTCTCACTTCAAATACATACTTAAATGGCGCAATGAACCAAATCTCTGCACTACAATCAAGTAATCAATCTGAATACTTACTTGCAATGATCTTGAACTCTGTATTAGTGATCGTTCTCATCAATGCACCTCTTCTTGCAGCTATCAAGATCGGCGGGGCAGCGACGAGTTGGTTTGATAGTAAGAAATATGGAGCTATGGGGGTTTCGAAGTGGATTGGGGGATTTGCAGGACGAAATACTGCAGGCAGAGCAGCTGCTTCATTCCAATCAAGTGGCGCTATGAAAGGTATCTACAAATTCAATCCTACCGTGGGCCGCATTGTTTCAAACACCACAAAGAAGGTTAGCGGATCAACATATGGTGGAGCAAAGGGATCGAGTTATGATGATATAACGAAAAAAGAAGCAGAAGAGCACCAGAAATTAGCTGCAACATTGGCACTTAGTGATGAAGATGTGAATAAGGAACTCAAACGACAAATCGATAATGACCCTAAGCTTGCAAAGCATTACGCTGAAATAAATAGAGAAAAAGCTAAGCTTAAAGCAATGGGTAATCCTGAAAATGACGCCGAGGTTGTCTCCATGCTACAAAATGCAAAAGCTCTAAAAACAAAGGCTGCTGACGAGGATGCAACTATACAAAAACTGAGAAATGATATTGCTGTAGAAAATGCTAACATTGCAAATGGTACTGGTTACGATAGTCAGCCTGAGATTCAGAACATCAAATTAAAGATTCAAAGTCTTGAAAAACAGAAAACTCCAGGACCAACAAGTTCTATAACTAATGCACTTATAGAAGAACAAAAGAATAAATTAAAACAAAAAACCGTTCAACTTGCTGAGGATAAGAAGAGGAATATTGAGGAAGCACTAAGAAATAGGACCATTACACTCAATCAGGAAAATGCAGATATTACTCAACGAAAGAATGAGTTGGAGACGGCTGCAAAAGAAAAGCTCGCCGAACTTAAAGAGCAGCAAGATGAACAACGAAGACGCTCAAACCAAGTTATAACAAATCTTACGAATTCAAAAGATAAAATCATAAATACTATTAATAGTAGTGAGAACAAAGATAAAATAAAAAACAAAGAAGCATACGATCTTGCTGAGGGCTTTAAAAACCAGGGTATATTCTGGGGAAGAACAAGAGGTAAAGCGATTGCAAAGGCAATGCGAGGAAAGACAAAAGACGCTCAACTTTTGGACGATATTAAAAAATACGCAGAGACTAATGCTCCCAAGCCACCAGCACCTCCTGCACCACCAAGTTCACCAACACCATAATTATGGATACAGAAACAAAACAGCTAATTCAAGAACGATTCAATGACCTTCCCAATGAAATTAAGGGCGCTATAACTGCATCTGACTTACCAGAAAAGATCAAAAAAATTGCAGCTGACAACAATCTTCTTCTTGATCAAGTATCTGATTTGCAAAATGAAATCTTATTTGTCCTCTTAGGAATCGAACCTTCATCTGATTTTGTCGGCAATGTTTCTAAGGAGCTTTCGGTCAATAACCTCAAAGCACTTGCAATCGCAAAACAAGTCAATGCAACAATCTTTGATGCTATTCGAGAAAAATTGCGTGAGATGGAAGAAAGACTTGTAACAGATGATGCTCCTGAAGAAACTCAAAATTCAAAAGGTATATCAGATTTGGAAAAACTCGGCGGTTTTACCATCGAAAAACCTATCGTTGAACCAAAAATTGACGTCACTCGTGCAGATAGACCAGCAATATTGAACGGGGTAGAGAATCCAACACCAGTTACACCTGTCATTCCACGCCCATACAAGCCAATAGACCCACTCATAGATCATCTCCTTACGAGCCCAGTAACATCAGCCGAACAAAAGGTAGAAATCAAACCCCTCTCGAAGCCACAACCGGCTATATCTACACCTCCAGTTACCACTCCACCAAAGCCATCTGGACCAGATAGTTACCGAGAACCTATCGCATAGTTATACCCGAGATACGCTTTCGCGATATGGGTAAAAGACGCTATAATATACCTAATGCGTTTTCAAGTTCCCCAATTCATCGATGTAGAAGACAGAATCTTCGGACCATTGACTCTGAAGCAATTTATCTATATTGCCGGTGGGGGAGGGATCTCATTCATGTTGTATGTCTTTATCAACAACCTTTTCTTCTCACTCATACCTATCATCCTCGTCATGAGTCTGTCTGTAGCTCTCGGTTTCTACAAAATAAATAAGAAACCCCTCATCGATATGATAGAATATGGTTTCAAGTATTATCTCGGCAACAAACTCTATATTTGGAAAAAGGAAGACAAGCCTCAACCTCAAACAATAGAAACTGCCGTACGTGATGCAAAGAATTACGCATCGATCACTGTCCCAAAGATTTCCGACAGCAAACTCAAAGACCTGACATGGAGTCTCGATATCAAAGAGAGTATGTACTCAAATCGTAATCAAAGATAATGGCCAACACATCACCTACAACTCAAAATTTTGTACCCGTCCAAGAAATACGCGACGGTGTTATGATACTGAAAAATGGTGGTATGCGTTCAGTCATTCTCGCATCGTCACTCAACTTCGCCTTGAAGTCACAAGACGAACAGAGTTCTATTTTGATGCAATTCCAAAACTTCCTCAACTCACTCGATTTCTCAATACAAATCGTTGTACAGTCAAAGAAACTTGATATCAGACCATATCTTGCATTACTTGAAGATCGTTATCGAGACCAACCATCTGAACTCATGAAAATACAAGTACGTGAATACATTGAGTTCATTCGTACCTTCGTCGAGAGTACCAACATCATGTCAAAGAGTTTCTTTGTAGTGATACCGTATGATCCACCAATCGTAGGGGGTAGTGGTAGTGCTCTCAATAACATGATTCCTGGTAGCAAGAAGAGCAGTGGTAAACAAAGTTCCGAAGAATCATTCCAGGAATACAGAAGCCAGCTCGAACAACGTGTGTCAGTCGTCGAGCAAGGACTCGTACGTTGTGGGGTACGCGCAGCAGAACTCGGTACTGAAGAAGTGGTAGAATTGTTCTACAAGCTCTTCAATCCAGGAGAAACAGAAAAGCCAATTCAACTTACCTAATATGTCATTTTTTACTAACATTTTCAAAAAGAAACAAGAATCTCCTATAGTCTCCATCTTGCCCGAGGAGATATATCAAGCAGGCGTGCTCGAACTCAAAGACGTCATCGCTCCTTCTGCACTCAAAGTCAGTCCCAAGGAGATTAACCTCGGAGAAAAGATCGGCCGTACACTCTTCGTCATTTCATATCCACGTTTCCTCGACGAGAGTTGGTTTGCACCGATCATCAACCTCGACAAAGTATTCAATGTCTCTATCTTCGTGCATCCTGTAGATACTGCGCGCATACTCCGCCATTTCCAGAAGAAAGTTGCTGAAGTACAGAGTCAGATTTCTCGTCGAGAAGAGAAGGGACTCGTGCGCGATCCTGCACTTGATACTGCATACCAAGACCTTGAACAACTCCGTGATCAGCTCATGCAAGCACAAGAACACCTCTTTGATGTAGGTGTCTATATCACGATATATGCAGACAATGAAAACGAGCTCGACAAACTCGAATCTGAGATCAAATCTATCCTTGAATCAAAGCTCATATACGTCAAACCGGCTCTATTCCAGCAAGAACAAGGATTCAAAAGTGTTCTTCCGATCTGTGACGACCAGCTCGCCGTGCATTCCAAACTCAATTCATCACCACTTTCGAGTCTCTTTCCATTTGTGTCATTTGACCTCACCTCTGACAAAGGCTTGCTCTATGGTATCAACAGACACAACTCATCATTGGTTCTCTTTGATCGTTTCAGTCTCGAAAATTACAATTCTGTTACTTTTGCCGTTGCCGGTTCAGGAAAATCATACACCACCAAGCTCGAAATCCTCCGTACACTCATGTTTGATGTGGATGTGATCGTCGTCGACCCAGAAAAAGAATACGAATACATGGCCGAAGCAACCGGCGGAAAATATTTCAATATCTCACTCAATTCAGAACACCATATCAATCCATTTGACCTTCCGATTGCACACGAAGGGGAGTCTGCGTCTGATGTGTTGCGCTCAAATATCATCAACCTCGTTGGTCTCTTCCGCATTATGCTCGGAGGGCTCACCCAAGAAGAAGACGCGATCATTGATCGCGCTATCAGCGAAACATACGCCTTGAAGGACATTACTGCCGAATCAGACTTCGCAAATATCGAACCACCACTCTTGTCTGACTTTGAAATGGTGCTCGCCGGCATGGAAGGAGGTGAATCTCTCGTTCAACGTCTGACCAAATATACCAAAGGCACCTGGGCCGGATTCATCAATCGTCCTTCAAACGTCGATATCAACAAGAAATTCGTGGTCTTTTCACTTCGTGACATGGAAGACGAACTCAAGCCAGTAGCTATGTACATCGTCACTCACTATATCTGGAACGCGGTTCGCAAAAATCTCAAGAAACGCCTTCTCGTAATCGACGAGGCGTGGTGGATGATGAAATCTGAAGATACAGCTTCATTCCTATTCGGTTTGGCAAAACGTGGTCGTAAATATTTCCTTGGTTTGTCAACGATTACTCAGGACGTAGATGACTTCTTGAACTCACCATATGGTATGCCGATCGTCTCAAACTCATCGATACAGATGTTGCTCAAACAATCTCCTTCCGTTATCGACCATGTCCAAAAAGTCTTCAATCTTACTGATGAAGAAAAGTATCTCTTGCTCGAATCAGACGTTGGTGAAGGTATATTCTTCGTTGGCTTGAAGCACGTCGCCATCAAAGTCGTGGGTTCATATACCGAAGATCAGATCATCACCACCAATCCTGCCCAAGTTCTCCAGATCAGACAAGCAAAACAAGAGCTCGAAAACGCAGGGAAGTAATATTCTCTGGTATGTTTCAGAACAGCACACACAGGTTTTTCATCAAAAAGATAGGAGAATGCCTACACTCCTAGATTTTGTACCGATTCTTTATTTTTTGATGAAAAACCTGTGTGTGCTGTTCTGAAACTAAAACTGCTATAATAGACTCATGTCGTGCAAGATCAAAAAAGGTGAGTGGATGCTGCTGTACATCGTCACTGGTGTGATTGATGTTATTCAGTATATTCTTGATTTTATCGTAGGGCCCGGAGAAGCCATCAACATGGTTGCTGACGCAGTGATTGGGGCACTACTACTCGGCTATTTCCAATTCCGTGGAGCTGCCATGTTCAAACATATGGGACGAGTAGGATCTATGGTAGGAATGACCGCATTGGGAGAATTGACTGCTGGGGTTGCATCATTTTGGATCATTGAAGTGTGGTACATGAACTCATCAATCAAAAAACAAGAAGCTCTCGAACAGGAAGGCAAAGATCAAGAAGATATGCTCGCAAACAATGTCAGACAACCCGCGTATGTAAACGGTGCACGACAACCTCGTACCGGTAATTCCAATCAACCTGAACAAGCGGGGCAGAGAACAGGAAATAATATGCCTCTATCTTCAACAAAATACGCCAATTCTGATGGTGTACGCGCTCCTTCAATGTCATTCCAGAAGCCTTCAAATACAGGGACTTCGAGTTCAACCACAAAACCCCCTACAGGAACCAACTCTTCCGCAAATTCTACTCCTATTCCACCTATTGTGGCTATACGTTAATAGCCTTCACTTAAATACCTCCTTGATAGGACACTTTTCGAAGTGCGCCGAGGATGGGTAGTAGCGATAGCGCCACAGGCGAATCAGCAGATTCGTGCCTGGCCGACGGAGAAAAGTGTCCTATCAAGGAGGTATTGTTATAATTATCCCCTTATTGAAAGGGAGGTACCTATGGTAAAATAAAGCCAATGAAACGTCGCGTATTACTCCTTACATGTTCCTTATTTTTCATAACACTTTTTACGCATGCCCAGATAACGAGCCTCTCCGCTACTGGACTCGATCTTACTGCTTCAAGTGACAACCCCGTCCCTGGTCAACAAGTCACTATTACTGCACGCAGCTTCAGTGCCGATATCAATACCGCGAATATCATCTGGGTCGTCAATGGCAAGACCGCGCAAAGTGGTATTGGCCTCGTCAAACTCGATGTTACCGCACCTCCACTTGGTAAAAGTCTCAATATTGACGTCACTGCTGTCACTCCTGCGGGTCGTCGCATGAATACACCTATCGTCGTTTCATCTGGCGCCATAGATATCATTACCGAAACTGACGGCTATGCACCACCTTTTTATTCTGGCAAAAATATCCCTGTCTACGAAAATGCTGTGACCACCATTGCAGTTCCTCATATCGCTGACGAGACAGGGAAGGAGTATGATCCAAAAACCCTCGTCTATCAATGGAAAAAAGATGACCTCGTACTCGAAGATCAAAGTGGTTATGGCAAACAAGCCGTAACTATCCAAGGTGACATCATTCCTCGTGACTACACACTTACACTTACCGCATGGCCTCGCAGTGGACCAGGAAGAGCAGAGATTCTCATTCCAGTGAGCTATACGAGTCCCACCGCGCAATTTTATGTCAAAGATCCACTCTATGGCACATTGTTCAATACTGCTGTTCGCAACAATCTTCGCATAGGCTCACAAAAGGAAACAGGTGTTCGTGTTGTTCCGTTTGGTATCAACAAACCTATTGATTCACTCGGAGACCTTGTACTTACCTGGATGATCAATGGCATTGAGCACACCGAACTCGCAGGAGATGATTCTATCGTCTTGCGTGCACCAAGTGATGTAGGTGGCTCTTCAAATATTTCACTCGATATTAGAAATACTAACCAGATCCTACAGAAGGCGAGTGCTTCTTTCTCAGCTCTTTTTGCATCTCCCAAGAATACAACTAATGGCGTAACCTTTTAATATATGACCACTTCACCAAAAACAATTAAGATTTCAGCGATACTTCTTCTCCTCATAGGAATGTTTGTTATTGGAGGAAATATCAATGTTCAAGCTCAAGTTACGGATTCGAAAGGGAATGTAAACTCATCCACTCCTTCTTACACTCTCCTTGAACCACTCCCTTGTATTCCTACTGCAGACAAGCCATGTGAAAAAGCAACTATTGACTCTGTTACATTCCAAGACTATGTGCAATACGCCTTTGATCTTGCGATTGCAGTAGCAGCATTTGCAGCTGTATTTATGATTATCTGGGGAGGTTTCCAGTATATGAGTACTGATGCATGGGAACAAAAGTCTGAAGGTATCAAGAAACTCAAAAATGCTGTTCTCGGTTTGTTACTTATCCTTTCTTCATATTTGATCTTGAAGACTATTGATCCACGATTGGTCAATATTCCAACGAGTTTTGTAAAACCATTGGTTTTAAATTATGATAATTCTGGTTCAGATTTTATATCTCGCCTAAATGGTCAAATCAATTCCTTCATTTCTCAACAACAGCAAACTGTAGCGGCTGAACTAGATCAAGAAAAAAATGCCGTGATTGATCTACAAAACAAGTTAAAACAAGATCAGGCAAATGGGGCTGATGCAATCACATTGGCCAGAGATCAAAATAAACTAAACGAAGCTGTTTCTAATGTCGCAGTATCGAGTTATAACCTAACAATTTTAAACTTAAGACCAGACATGGGTCTTGGAGCTTTTTTGCAAACAGAAAAAGATGCTTACAATTCTTCTATTCAAGAGATAGCAAAAAATGGAGGGAGTAATCCCGCTGCTGTTAAAGCTTTATACGATACTGATGCTCAAATACAACAATTAATAAAAACTCAGATAAGTAACCCTAACTTAACACCCGCGATTGCGTCTTCAACGATACAATCTGCCCAAAGCATTACTAGGGGCCTATTACAAAACTTCAAAGCGCAACAATAATTAAAATATCGAATCCGAATTATGAACTCCTCTCAATCAAAAAACACATACATCGCCATCGGTATCCTGATCTTTGTGATCGGTATTGGAATAGCGGTATGGTTCTTGTTCCGAGGATCAAGTACACCAACAACTCCAACAGGGGATGACACTTCATCTGGTTTCTCACCTTTTGGTAGGACTGGCACGGGCGGACGTGCAGGGAAGCCAAATGCTACAAGCACCACACAGAATGTCCTCCAAAATGGCACTGCCGGCACACCAATCCCTGTCCTTCGTCTCTTGAGTGACACTCCAGTTGGTGGATACGGTGCAAGTACTACCGCGAGTACAACTATCGTCCGTTGGGCAGATCGTGGTCGTGGCAACATCCTTGAGGCACGTGAGGATTCTTGGGATATCACCACTCTCTCAAACACTCTCGTTCCTCGTATATATGAAAGTGCATGGAACAAAAACTTAACCTCATTTATTGCATCTATTCTCCCTGCAGGAAGTTCTGTCCCAAATACCGTTTATGCCGAACTCAAAGCCAACGCTGTCAGTACCAGTAGTACCAGTTTCAACCCTATCAATGTCACTCCGTACAATCTCAAAGGCCAATCACTCCCGAACAATATCGTCTCATACGCTCTCTCACCAAAGAAAGACAAACTCTTCCTCTTTAGTATTCAAGATGGTCGTGGGGTAGGGTACATATCATCTGTCACTGGAGGCAAACTCACTCAACTCTTTGATACACCTGTCACTCAAATCAACGTCAGTTGGCCAGAAGACAACACTATTGCTATCGTCACCAAAGGAACCTCGTCAGAAGCCGGATTCCTCTATTTCGTCGATCCAAAGACAGGTGTCTGGAAGAAAATCATCGGAAATATCAGTGGCTTGAGTGCGATCGTCAGTCATGATGCAAAATATGTCTTTGTTTCAGGAACAGGACAGAATAATAATGTAGCAAGTTACATCTACACTGTCGCAAAAAATAAATACAACAACGCTCTCATCCAAACTCTTGCTGACAAATGTACCTGGGGTAATTTCTACAAAAATATAGTGTACTGTGCCGTTCCATTCCAGCCAGTAGCTGGGACATATCCTGATGATTGGTATCAGGGAACACTCTCAACTGTCGACAAGATCTGGCAGGTCAACGCTGATACCGGTGAAGTTCACCAGGTCTCTAGTGCAACTATCGACCAATCAGATCATTTCATCGATGCATATAAACTTGGTACTGATTCAAAAGACAATTTCCTCATCTTCATGAACAAGAATGACCTTTCTCTCTGGTCTCTCGATCTAGTCAGAAGTAAGTAGTACTAAATAAACACAATTACCGATAAGCACGGAGGTGGCACAGCCATTTTTGCTTCAAGAATAGAGACTTCGCGATACGCTAAGTTAGAAAAAAGTTTCCATTCTTGAAGCAAAAATGGCTGTGCCACCTCCGTGCTTAAAATTAGTTTAAGTGTCTCACTCTAATATAAAGCTCTTGTCCGAGAGTAAACAATGCACTCACTGACCAATAAATAGCGATAATCGAAG
>JBAWXC010000005.1:0-17324 GCA_037144235.1 Candidatus Tayloriibacteriota bacterium
CGTTTTACCCATGGCAATTCAGGCAATGATGCTTTGAGAACATCAGGAGCAAATTCAGGAATCTCTGATATTTTCATCTTTGGAATATCGGGATCGGGAAAATAACGATAATCATGGGCGCTCTCTTTTGAACGCTGTGAGTATGTCTCTTTGTGAGCGTCATCCCAACCTCTCGTCTCCTGGACTACTTTTTCACCTTTTTCGAGAAGTGCTATCTGACGTTCAACTTCATACACAATAGAACCCTCAACCGCACGGAATGAATTGAGGTTTTTTACTTCGGTTTTGGTACCAAATTTTCCTGCTTGTGTATTTTCCTCAGATGCCACAGAAATATTTGCTTCCACGCGCATCTCACCTTTTTCCATCTGAGCTTTTCCTGCGGAAAGATATCGGAGGAGGAGTTGGAGTTCTTTTGCAAATCGTACCGCTGTTTCAGCATCATGTATCACTGGTTTGGTAACAAGTTCCATGAGTGGCACACCTGCACGGTTAAAGTTGACCAGACTCTTTTCGTGTTGATCGTGAGTTGATTGGGCTGTGTCTTCTTCGAGGTGAATACGTTCAAGTGTTACACCTGCAAGCTCTCCTCCGGAAATGAGTGGGTACGCGTACTGACTGATCTGATATCCTTTTGGTATATCAGGATAAAAATAATTCTTACGATCCCATTCGGTAAAATCAGCAAGGGTACCACCAACTGCAGTTCCCACACGGAGCACTTGGAGTATCGCGTGATGATTGAGTACAGGGAGAGTTCCTGGATGACCGAGACAGATCGAACAGACATTGGTATTTGGTTTTTCTTCATCGGGATTGTTGACGCATGCACAAAACATCTTTGAAGCTGTTTGTAGCTCCGCATGGATTTCCAAGCCAATAGTCGGAATATATTTCATATGGCTATGATACAAGATTTTGGAGGTGTTTCCAAGTACTACGCATTCACTTCCGCTTCTTTCTTTTCCATGGCAACTTGTGCTTCAAGCCTCTGTACGATTTCATCACTCAACTTCTTGATTGATTCATCGTCGAGAATAGATACAGTCAAAATATCTGGATTATATTTCATCAATTTTTTCTGTGCCGCAGTGATACCCTTGTTATCAGTTACGTCTGTCTTGGTGAGAATAATGACTTCTTTTTTATCCATCAATCCTGGATCAAAACGTTCCAATTCTTTGCGAACTGTTTTGTATGTTGCAACAATAGCTTCATTTTCAAGTGAAATTGCATGGAGAAGAAGCTTGGTTCTTTTGACGTGTTTCAAAAATTTGATACCAAGTCCTTTGCCTTCAGCAGCACCTTCGATCAATCCTGGAATGTCTGCAAGGACATATCCATGAAGCTCACCGAGGTTCGGGTCAAGTGTCGTAAAGGCATAACTCGCAACTTTGGCACGTGCATTGGTAAGTGCATTCAAAAGACTCGACTTGCCTGCATTTGGCAAACCAATAAATCCCGCATCGGCAATGAGGTTGATCTCGACGAGGAAATCAGCTTCTTCACCTTCTGCACCAGGAGTTGATTGTTCTGGTCTAATGTTAGTAGATGCTTTGAAATATTCATTTCCGAGACCTCCGTGACCACCGTGGAGTATTTTTGATTCTTGACCATCATGAAGAAGCTCAATCACACGTTTGGTACTGAGGTTGGTTATGATCGAACCGATAGGTAGATTGATGTAGAGATCTTCACCTGCTCTTCCTTGTTTACTTTTATTTTGTCCCGCTGCACCATGTGTAGCACGGAATTCTTTGACTGCTTTGTGACGTGCGAGCATATTGATATCGCGGACTGCACGAACATAGACATCACCTCCTGGACCACCGTTTCCTCCAGCGGGACCTGAGTATTCCTTTGATCGTTCATGCAACCAGCGGACGACACCGTCGCCTCCGTTTCCTGCCTTTGCATGGAATTGTAATTCATCGATAAAAGCCATAATGACTATACACTAGCGCACTTTTGTGTTATTAGCTAATTTATTTTAATTTTCACTCAATCTTGAGAAACCTGTCTTGAAATTAAGACTCGGTGATTACGATTGAACCTTCAACTCTTGTCTCAAAATCTGTGCTTGATATGTTGCATCTGAAGGTCTATCAAAGAGAAATGTTCCTGTAAATTTCTTGCCCTGCAATAGTAATGGTAACCAATACGCATCATCTGACCACATCTGTTCATAGGGAATCTGATTTACATCGAACCACTGTGGTCGCATTTCTTCTGTTTCAGTTGCTTCACCTATGTACTCTTCTGCTTTAAAAACGTGAACCTCCATTACTTTTTGTGGATCACTTTCAAATTCGAACATAAGTACGCCGACTTCATCCATCTTCTGTACTGTAATACCAACTTCTTCTTGCACCTCTCTGTGTGCTGCATGAGCAATAGTTTCTCCTGGTTCTACTTTGCCTCCGAACCCATTCCAGCGACCTTCACCAAACCCGCGCTTTTTCATACCGAGCAAAATGCGACCATCTTTGACGATGATACACAATGTAAGGAGTTTGATTTTCTTCATAGGTGAAATTAATTATTTTCCTGCCCCGTGACACTTCTTGTATTTCTTTCCACTTCCACATGAACATGGATCATTTCTACCGATCTCATCTTCTTTTTTTGCTGCTGGAATAGCACCCGTATCACCTGTTATTTCTCGTGCATTTGTTTGGATTTCTTTGAGTTCAGCAGGAGCGGTAACTGGAGTGCCATTTACCGTCGGAGTGATATGAGGAATCATACGGATCACCTGCTCCTTCATGGCATTTTGCATTTCTTTGAAAAGGCGTAATCCTTCTTTCTTGTATTCAACGAGTGGGTCACGTTGACCATATGCACGAAGATTCACGCTCGAGCGAGTATATTCCATGACTTCAAGATGTTCTACCCAATACATATCAATTGCTTGAAGAAGGACGGTGCGAACGGCACGCAAGAAATCTTCACGACCACATTCGGTAATCTTCTTTTCTATACTATCTTGTTCATCATCTCCAAGGATGCCACGTACATACTTCTCGACATCATCAAGTGATCCGAGCAATATCATGCGACGATCTCCGTAGACACTCTTGCGTTGAGTATTGATAACATCATCAAATTCCAAGACATGCTTGCGTGAATCAAAGTTAAATCCTTCAATCTTTTGTTGGGCACTTTCGAGAGATTTGGAAATCAAACGGTGTTGGATCGCTTCATCTTCGGCCATGCCGAGCTTGCCGATCATAGATTTGAGCATGTCAGATGCGAAGACACGCATGAGAGAATCTTCAAGTGATACAAAGAATTGTGTCTCACCTGGATCTCCCTGACGACCAGAACGACCACGGAGCTGATTGTCGATGCGACGAGCTTCATGTCTCTCAGTACCAAGAACAAACAAACCACCGAGTTTCTTTATTTCTTCATATGATTCTGGAGTGTTCGGATTACCACCGAGTTTGATATCCACTCCGCGACCAGCCATGTTAGTAGCGATCGTCACCGCCCCTTTCTTACCTGCTTGAGCGATGATCTCCCCTTCACGTTCGTGATTTTTTGCATTCAAGAGCTGATGAGGAACTCCTTCACTTTTCAAAAATGCTGACAATACTTCATTGCGTTCAATCGAAACTGTACCGATCAATACCGGCTGACCTTTTTGATGAAGTTCTTTGACCTTACGTGCGAGCGCTTTGTACTTGCCCATTTCGGTACGGAATATCTGATCATGTGCATCAATACGAACTGCGGGTTTGTTTGTGGGAACTACGTAGACTTCGAGACCATACACTTTATAAAATTCCTCTGCTGATGTTGAGGCGGTACCTGTCATACCCGCGAGCTTTGCATACATGCGGAAGAAATTCTGGAATGTGATCGAGGCGTACGTACGTGATTCTTGTTGAATCTTAACCCCTTCTTTTGCTTCGATTGCTTGATGCAAACCATCTGACCAACGACGTCCCGGTTGGAGACGGCCTGTAAATTCATCAACAATCATGATCTCATTATTTTTGACTACATATTCTTTGTCGCGCTTATAGATAGCCATCGCTTTGATAGCTGTCTCGAGATGGTGCACGAACTTGATACCTTTGTCAGTATAGATATTTTCGATACCGAGCATACGTTCAGCTTTGCTAATACCAGCTTCTGTAAGAGAAATAGATTTGTGTTTTTCATCGACAGTATAATCTTCATCTTGTGTAAATGAAGTCACCATAGTGGCAAACTGTTTGTACACACTCTCCGCATCTCGTGTTGGTGCAGAAATGATGAGTGGTGTACGTGCTTCATCGATCAAAATAGAATCGATTTCGTCGACGATTGCATAATAAGGATCACGCTGACGGAGACGATCAGGGGTATATTCGAGGTTGTCACGAAGATAATCAAAACCAAATTCATTGTTGGTACCATAGGTAATATCTGCCTGATACGCTTCACGTCTCAAGACAGGTCGCAAGAATTCGTGGACAACTTTGAATGCGCCGAGCTGATCACGTTCTTTATCGAGCGGATCATCAACACCGTCTCCTCTCGGTGACAACGATGTATCTTCGTGCTTCGCAGTCGATACATCCTTCTCACCTGCGGAGACGGCTGACGCGTTACTGGCGCCCGCTTTATTTCGGTGTTCTGGATCATATATAAATGAACTATCATTTCCGATCACACCAACTGAAAGTCCAAGGAAAAAGTAGATCTGTCCCATCCAGACCGCATCACGTCTCGAAAGATAATCGTTGACTGTGACGACGTGCACACCTTTACCTACAAGAGCATTGAGGTATGCAGGAAGAGTTGCGACGAGTGTCTTACCTTCACCGGTACGCATCTCTGCGATACCACGCGAATTCAAGATCATTCCTCCGATCATCTGTACATCGAAATGACGTTGACCGAGTGTTCGTCTCGACGCTTCGCGGACCACCGCAAATGCTTCAGGTAATATCTTTTCGAGAATGGTACTCTCAACTTTTTTTATTTCATCAGCATTCTTGGCTTCTTTACGAGCTTCATCAATCTTTTTCTTGAATTCACTCGTCTTGGCTTTGAGTTGTTCATCAGAAAGAGCCTGGATGGTTGATTCCAAGGCATTGATATCTGCTACACGTGGCTCAAATTTCTTAACATTGAGTGTTTGTGTACCCCCTTTAAATTTATCGAAAAATGACATATGTACGGGCAACTGTAACATATTTTAACTTAAATCGCACCTTAATTTACCCACTCAACTTCTCCCTCAACTTCAATGCCTGTCTTATCTTTGACGCACTGCATAAGTTCATACGCCAATTCTTTGACCTCTGTTGCAGTTGCTCCTGGTTTTGTCACCAATACCAATGCCTGTTTTTCATATACCATTGCATTTCCTTTTTGTAATCCTTTGACCTGGCATATTTTATCCAATACCCATCCCAAAGGAATTTTGATTCGTGACGCATCATCGACTTCCACAAATCCTGGCATGTCAGGATATGTCTTTTTCAATTCATCAAATGTATTCTTTGACACTACTGGATTCTTGAAAAATGATCCTGCTGTTCCCCACAGATTCCAGTCCGGTAATTTATTCCGACGAATATCAATCACCGCCTCACGAACATCTGCTGATGTATATGTTTCTCCATTTGTACGATCTCCTTTCTTTCCAAAATATTCTTTCAAGTCTTTATATGTTGTATTGACCACACCATTTCTCTTCAAGACAAAATCGACTCTCGTAATGATGTATCTACCCTTATGATGTTTGAATATACTATCGCGATATCCGAACATACACTGCTCCTTCGTGAGTTCTATATATTCCATCGTCGTTGTATCGAGTGCTCTCACACCAGATACAACATCACCAACCTCTACGCCGTATGCACCAATATTCTGTACAGGCGCAGCTCCCACAGTTCCAGGAATCGCTGAAAGATTCTCAACTCCATACAATCCCTGCTCAACCGTCTGTGCAACAAAATCATCCCACGCCATTCCTGAACCAACAGTCACTTTATACAAATCTTGTTGTGTTCCAATTTTTAACTTTGCACTTTTAACTTTTAACTTTTTCTCTATTTCTATCTTGATGACCAACCCATCAAATCCTTGATCAGAGATGAGAATATTTGATCCTCCTCCGAGAACGAGCGTTCGTAAATTATTTTTCTTGGAAAATGAGACTGCATACACGAGATCGTCTTCATCAGTAACCACACAAAAATATCGTGCCGGACCTCCGATTTTAAACGTCGTATATTGAGCAAGTGCCACATTTTCTTGTATCACGCATTTCATGCCTTAACTGTAACAAAAATATGCTCTTGTGCACATACTCTCGTGTGGTATAATACTGCCATGAGTACCCTGTGGGCACTCTCCAGAAAAATGTTTCGCAAAGTGTCGCCCTCGGCGACTTTTTGCGTTTTGAGGAGAACACTACGAATCTACAAATTATGCGATACGAATAAAGATAACAAAACAAATGAGGCGCACAATTTATTTTTTCTGACACCGAGAATGCGATTGGTGCATACTGGGAAGGAGTATAACTTACCAGACATAATCCGTATACACATAAATCAATGTACGAATTCGCAGGTGCAGAAAAAATAAATTGTGCGCCTCATTTACATATTGCGACCATTCGTATCATTTGCATCGCACACACCACTTTCAATCAGACAATCTTCATACTATAATACATACAGATTGCTCAAAGTGACGGCGAGCGAATGTACTCATAAAATTTAAACATTTTTATTTGGAGCTCACACTCGCTCGCCATCAGTCTGAACAATATTCAACAAAAAATACCAGCATATGCTGGTATTTTTTGTTATTTCATCTGAATACTATTTACTCATCTGCTTGATAGCCGCTTCGATCTGTTGTGTATATTCTGGATGATCAACTTCAAGACTCTTCAATGTCGCTGTACCATCTGCTTTCAGGCCGGCAGTAAACTGGATCTGTGCGAGCTCTGCCTTGGTATTGATATCTGTTGGATTTGCTGCGACAAGTTTCTTGAAGATCTCGATAGCCTTATCATATTGTTTGAGAGATACATAGATCTGTGCCATGCGTGCATTTTCGAAGACCGCTGGATCGTCATGGAATAATGTATGTGCATCTTTTTCTTTGCCTGCAATGATGAGTCCCATTGCATATGCAATCTGTGCATCAACATATGTTGTATCAGATTCATATGCTTGTTTGAGCAATGCCAAACCTTGCTCCGTCTTACCTCCATTCATATAGTCAGTTGCGAGTTGGAAATCAATAGATTGTTTTGCAGGACTCAAACTATGAGCTTTCTCGAGAAGTGACTGTGCTTGCTGGAGCTGATTGATCTGATTGTAGAAACTTCCCGCGAGTACATATATACGTGCATCTTGTGGAGTTGCGGCGATCTGAGCTTGAATTTCCTTTGTCGCAAGACCGAAGAATGCTTGTTTGGTTGGACCAGGAACTTGTTGATTGGTGAGGATTTGGGCTGCACATGACAAGAATTGTTCACGAGTCTCTTGATTTGCAACGTATGCATTGATTGCAAGAGTAGATTCAAAGAGAGATGCGTCTGCCTTGACTGGATCATTACATGCCTGAAGTGCAGAGATCAAACTTGTATTTGCTTGGATCGGACGTACATTCAAGAAATATATTCCTGCCACCAACACAGCAATAATAACTGGCGCAACGATGTATTCTCCAGCATCTTTACTGACTATTGATGTACCGAACAATACTTTTTCACCACTTCTATCCTTCAAGCCGTATGCCAGAGTAAGGAGGATAAAGAACATAACATAACTCGCAAGGTTATCGAATACGAACACGTTGTGAATCGCATATCCGACAATCAAACCAGTAAGCACACTCTTCTCGGCAACATTCGCGGTAGATTTCCATACTGCAAAAATAAAGAGAACGTAGAGAGCAAGGTACGCGATCAAACCGATGATACCTGATGCAACCAACCAATCGAGGAAGACACTGTGTGCACGATCGAACCACTGCTCTTGACCCCACATACGAGCATCATAATTTTTGTTGAAGATATAGTTGAAATTTTCCTGACCCCAACCGAAGAGTGGCTTTTGCATTGCACCCTTGAGGGCCATTGGCCAGATGTACTGACGTGCTTGACCATTCATGTCATTGAGAGAAATGCCAGCGAGACGATTGAGAACTTCATGACCTTGAATAAAGGTAGCAATACTATTGAGTGGCAATCCCCTCTTGGTGAAATGATCAGGACGATTCATCCAGAAGCCAAGACCGAGAAGGATGATTGCGACGATAATTCCAGCGGAAACATAGCGAGATTTCTTTGATTCCTTCTTTGCAAAAACCGTATAGAGGCCGAGGGCAAGTAGTACTCCACCGATGAGGCCGAGGATCGTACCGCGTGTTGCTGTCTCAAAAAGCACAAATGCGTAGATGAAAGCTACAGTACCGTAAACCCATTGCAAAAATTCATAATTCGCAATCTTGCGGGCACGAGCAACAAAGAATAGGTACGCTGCAATACCGACATGAAAGAGCATGTAGACCGCGAGATACGCCGCATTTCCAAGTGATGCATCAAGACGTGACGCACTCTGGTGAATCGTCGCATGACCTGACCATTGTACGAGACCGTATATAGCAACTATGAGAGCGATGAATGTCGATATATGCAACCAGTGATGCAAAAGATTCTTACTCTTTTCGTGCGAACCAAAGAATATTGAAGTTACCATGAAGAACATCCACAAATGGATGATCGTGATCCATCCTTCTGAACGTTCAAAGTTTGACCAGAGACTGCGGATTGGGTTCACACCGAGAAGATCTGCGACGAGCGTAATCACTGCAAACAATGTCACACCAATCATGAGTGGAGAGAGCTTTGGTCTATATTTTGCATCAACAAACGCAAGGAGTGCCCATCCAGCAAAGGCAATCTCAACGAGAATACGGAAATAATATGCCTTACCCGTAATGAATGGGAAGAACCACGAATTGGCAACAATGAGTGGAAATACCGGAATAAGGAATAATGCGATGAGGACGATCGGACGAGTGATTTTCTGGATGTTCATAATAATAAATGATTAATAACAATGAATTGTATACTATCATCATTACTCTCATGGTGCACAATTGACAACGATTCATTTATGCTATGTCATCATGAATCTGACTCTATAAGTTATGCTAGAATAACAAAACACCCTTTTATATGCAGAGACTATCTATTTCCTACATACGCGAGAAATGGCAGCATGCCGGTTTTCAGAAATATTTCCAAAATACGGGTTGGATGTTTGTTATGAAGGTACTAAGTATGGCCGTTTCATTCATAGCTACTCTGTATATCGCTCGCACTATCGGACCAACCAATTTTGGACAACTGAGTTACGCTACAAGCTTCATTGGCATATTTGCATTCATTGCTACACTTGGTATTGATAGTATCCTTTATCGCGAACTCATCAAATATCCTGAGAAAAAAGAATCTATTCTCGGTTCCGCCTTTACCATCAAGATTATTGCCGGATCAATCGCTGCACTGACCGTATGTACGTCTGCGTATGCCTGGTCAATCGACGATGTCTCAAAGATCCTTATCTTTATATTATCAGGCACATTTATTTTCAACTCATTTCAAATCGCTGGATATGCATTCCAGGCACAAACACAATCAAAATATCCTTCTATCATTGCATTCGTTATAACAATCGTACTCAATATATTAAAGATAACTATTATCGTGAATGGAAAAGGGGTTATATATCTCGCAGGTACACTTCTTCTTGAATCAATCTTATATGCAATTCTCTATTGGATCATATATGACAAAAAAATGCAGACCAAAATGTCAGCATGGAAATTCGACAAAACAATCGCTCTTTTAATTCTGCGAGATTCTTGGCCACTTATTTTTTCAAGTGCATTCGCTACTATATATTCCGAAATTGATCAGATCCTCATCAAACACATGATCGATGCTCATGCGGTCGGTATATACGAAGCGGCTGTCCGAGTTACTGAGGTATGGTATTTTATTCCCAATCTCCTCATCATCTCTCTATTCCCTGCCATAATTAATGCGCAAACTACTTCAAAAGAAATGTACACCAAGCGATTAAAGAATTTCTCTATCCTACTCTTTGTACTCGCAGGACTGATTGCGATTACAATGACATTCGGAGCTCATTTGATTATCAACATACTCTATGGGCCAGCATTTATAGGAGGTGTAATCATTCTCCAAATATACGCATGGTCACTCATTGGCACATTTCTCGGCAGTCTCGCTTCGCAATATCTCATTGCCGAAAATCTCAGAAAAATGTCTCTCATGATCAATCTTGTCCCTATGACTATAAATGTACTCCTAGATATCATCTGGATACCCAAGTATGGAATCATGGGTCCGGCATATGCGACATTGATTGCATATTCACTCAGTCCATTTGTACTATTGTTTTTCAAAGAGACGAGAAGAAAAGTTGTGGAGATAATAAAAATATGAGACGTATCATTTTTAAAATAAAGACAAAGATAAGAAGGTTGTTGACCAGAAAACTCAATCTACACAGACCATCAAGTTACCCATACATTAGTGGTGATGGATTTAGATCATTGGCTCAACATATATTTGATGATATCTCAAATTTCAATCCAATACATGTAAAAGAAAATGACATCGTATTCGTAAGAACAGATTTCGTCAAAGAATTTTTCACTGAAAAACATCCTCTGATCAGAAATAGATATATTCTTATCTCACACAATTCGGACTCAAACATAGATAAGAGTTACATTCAATATATAGATGAAAAGATAATACATTGGTTCTCTCAGAACGCTTTGGTAGAACACCTTAAAATAACACCTATACCTATAGGACTGACAAATTATCATTATAGTTTTGTAATAGACAGAGGAAACATATCTAATATATACAAAGCTATAAATCTCACAGAACCGAGTAAAAAGATAAATAGAATCTCATACGGTTTCGTGATCACAAATAAGAGTCGTGTTATTCTCTTGGAAGATTTAAAGAAAAATAGACTTGCTGATAACATTGAAGATAAAGACCAAATGACTTATTTCAAGAAAATGTCTTCCTACAGATTCACCGTCTCACCTGATGGAAACGGTGCCGATTGTTTTAGAACATGGGAAGCTATATATCTGAAGACAATTCCATTTGTTATAAGAAATGAAATGAATGAATATTTTAAAAAAATAAAATTACCAATATATGTATTAGACTCATGGAGAGATCTTGAATATATTACTGAAGATCAATTAGAAAGAGAATATGGCTCGATCATGAGCGAATCGGACAATTCTCCTGCATTTATGGATTACTGGTATAAAGAGATTATAAGACATAAAATAAAATAATGAATGTAATGAAACTCAAAATACCTAGAGCTATAAAAATTAGGCTCTACTATATAAAGAATTATAAAAAAGGATTCAACTTAATCTTTTTATTTCCTGGTTTCTTACGAGATTTAATAGGAAATCACTGTTTTTTCAAAGCTCTTATCAAGAATAGTCCGGATATTAATATAGATCAGAGTAATAAAAATTATTTATTACTACGAGCCGGAAAATATAATCTAAAATTCCCTAATAAATGTTTTTACGAGGGAGATTTCTTTGACATAATGTATCCGAACTTACACGTAGATCACCCACCGATACAAAGTTGTATATATGATAATCCATTTTATGAATCAGAAGGAGTATATGAAAAATTTGGTTCAATATTATCTAAAGGAGATTATGTGATAGATGCTGGTGCAAACGTTGGAATGTTTTCAATTATTGCAGACGATAAGGTTGGTAATACTGGTAAAGTATTTGCTTTTGAACCTCTCAAAGAAATAAGTGACATCTTGAAAGAAAACCTAGAGAAAAATAATTGTAAAAATACCTATATAGAGAATTTAATTTTAGGAGAAAAAAATGCAGACATAAAGTTTTACTATAACCTGGAGAAAAACTATAATGCGTCATCAAAATTATTCCATACAGAAGATGATAAAAATGTAAGTCTTCGTCAAATAACTCTAGATGAATTTGTAAAAGAACGAAATATACAGAGAATAGACTTCATTAAAGCTGATATAGAAGGTGCCGAAAGAGACTTATTGAATGGAGCAAAAGAAGTCATTAGAAAATTCAGACCGAAAATATCCATAAGAACATACCATTTGCCTGACGATCCTCAAATCTTAGAAGATATAATAAAGAAACTCGTACCCGAATATAACATTGTTCAATCCAACAAAACACTCTATGCTTGGATTTAAGACGATATACACCCTAAACACACAATCATATGTTTAATATAATTAAAAAAAAATTCAATCGTCTCATAAACTTTATATATCTAGGAAATAAATTCCGAAACACATTTACCAATGAGTTCAGTTTCTTGTCCGATTATATACCTAAAAAACCAGTCATTTTGGAAGCCGGCGCTCATTCAGGATCAGATACAATTAGAATGCATTATGCCTTTCCTTCTTCAATAATTCACTCTTTTGAACCAGAACCACACGCATACCAAAAACTCTTAAAGAAAACTTACGGGTATAAAAATATATATACGTATAACTTTGCACTTGGTGAAAAAAATGAAAGAAAACGATTATATACTAGCAAGGATTTTTTAGATTCTTCAAGTTCACTCTTACTCCAAACTCAAATATCTCAAAAAATACATCCCGAATTAAAACTCGATCAATCCATAGAGGTTGATGTACAGACAATCAATTCTTGGGTAAAAAATACTAACATCAAAAAAATTGATTTTATGTGGCTAGATATGCAAGGCAATGAATTATCAGCTCTAAAAGCAGCAAAAGATATTCTTGGAACTGTAAAATGTATATATACAGAAGTTCTATTATCACCAATTTACGAAGGTGCCCCACTTTATGATGAATTCAAAGAATGGATGGAAAAAGAGGGATTCGTTGCTACGATTGAAAAGGATCGATACCCCGAACAAGTCAATATCTTATTCGTAAGAAAATAATATGAAAAATATACTTAGAAAAATACTATATCACTATTGGAAGATGACTGGAATACATATTGCCGATTACGGAATACATTTTTCCGCTGAAGAGAAGAGAAAATTCATACAGCATATAATAAAACAAAATAATTCTCGTATATTAATCGAAACAGGTACGTATCTAGGAGATACCATCAATTTTCTAAAAGATTCACTCGGTGAGATAATTTCTATTGAACTAAGTGACTTTTATTATAAAAAAGCTGTAGAACGTTTTAAGGATCAGAAAAAAATAACTATACTCCATGGCGATAGTAGTAAAATACTCCCTGAAATACTCAAAAAAATAAACGAACCATGTTTATTTTGGTTAGACGGTCATTACTCTTCTGGTAACACAGCCAAAGGAGATAAAAATACCCCGATATTTTCAGAACTCAGTAGTATAATCAACCACCAAATAAAAAATCACATCATACTTATAGATGATGCTCGATTATTTATAGGAAGAGATGATTATCCTTGGCTACCAAATCTGAGAAAGTATGTGGATGTCACAAGTAAAAACCTTTATACTATCTCAGTAGAGAAAGACATTATTGTATTAACTCCCAAAAAATGATTAGCATAATATCATCATTATATAAATCAGAAAGACACCTTCCTCACTTTATAAAAAGAGTGAAGAGAATGTCTACATATCTAGAAAAAAAGAATATTATTCATGAATTTATTATACTTCCAAATAGTCCGAGTGAGAGAGAGAAAGAATTACTCAAAGAAATAGAATCTTCTGAACACGTAAGAATACTAACAAGAGATCGTGAAAGTCTTTATGCTACCTGGAATTACGCCGTAAAGAATGCTCGATATGAAAAGATATGTTTTTGGAATGTTGATGATATACGATTTGGTAAAGGTATAATATCTGGTATAAAAGATATAGATAATGGTGCAGATATAGTATATTTCTCCTTCCTATATTTTAGATACCTAAGAATAAAGACAATCAATATACTCGCCAAGATTAAAATCAAGATCCCCCCACCTTTTGACAGAAAAAGATTCTCAAAAGAAATGCTTTGTGATCCATTCACAATGACATGTAAAAAAGCATTCAATACTATTGGACTATTCGACGAAACATTCTACGTAGCCGGAGATTATGAATGGTGTGTCCGTGCAGCAATATCTGGACTTAACTTCAAAAAAAACAAGACTATAGCCGGTATATTTACCAGTGATGGTACGACTCTCAGTGGCAGTAAAAGTACTAAACATGCTGAAGAAAATTCTCGAATCCATAATATGGTTAAACCATGAAAATAATTGCTCTCATACCAATAAAAAATGAAGCTTGGATTCTAAAGACTTGTTTATCATCACTCAAAAAATATACTGATGAAATAATCGTAATGGATGATAACTCCACCGATGAATCGGTAAATATAGCTCAATCATTTGGTGCCACCATCTACAAAAATGACACGAATAATGTCACTTATTTTTCAGAATATAAAGTACGAGAAAGACTTCTACAAATCGGGAGAGAGAGACAAGGTACACACTTTATATTTTTAGACGCTGATGAAACATTCAGCTCAAACATAAAACCACATGAATTACGAGAGAAGATGAAATTATTGAAGCCTGGTGGAAAAATATTTTTACAGTGGGTACCTCTATGGAAAACTGCAAAAGAATTCAGGCAAGACGATCGAGGTATATTTGAGAAAACATTCAAAGATTTCATATTTTGTGACGATAATACTTCACATCATGAATACGTTTATATTGGTGTCGGTAGAACACCTGGCAAAAATGATGATTGTACCTATATAGATTCAAAAGATGGAGTAGTTCTTCATTTCCAATTTATTGCCTGGAAGAGAAATGAATACAAACAAGCGTGGTATAAATGCTCGGAACTTATTAATGGTCAAAGGACTGCGCGGAGAATAAATGCTACTTACCAACATTTATTAACTGATAAGAAGGCGAAAAAGATAAAAACCCCGGATAATTGGATAGATGATATTTTACTACCAGAAAAAGACGACTTAGATAAATCAAATACGTGGTATATTGAATCGATAAGAAAAATCTTCGATATTCACGGAATAATCTTTTTCGAACCTTTAGAAATCTGGCATATAGATGAACTAAGACAGATGTTTATAGAAAAGACTGGTAGAAAACCCGTTCCTAAGACATTTCCGATTTTTATCTTAAGATTAAATGATTTGAAAAATAAGATTAAAAATAAAATACAAAAAAGATAATATGCTCAACATCATCTCCAGATCCTATGTCGAAGGCGAGATCAATGGTCCACAAAAAGTAGTGACCACACTGATCAAAGGCCTCAACAAAATAAATTATCCGTATTGTATCAACAAAGATTTGACTGCAACTTCTCAAGTATGGATTCACGATGATCCGGTAGCATTTGAACAAGCATGTAGGCGTGGTATCAAAGCATTGGCTGGACCAAATATATACGTATTACCAAGACACATTCCCAAAGATATTGATCTCTCATCTATCGTCTATATTCAACCAACAGAATGGATTACAACCTTCTGGAAGAGACTTGGGTTTTCGGCCTGCCCTATCGATGTCTGGCCATCAGCAATAGATACCGACACTTTTACAGCTCGAACACAACCAGAAAAAGGTTCTGTACTTATTTATCACAAACAACGATCGATTGAGGAACTTGATTTCGTTGTGAATATATTCAAGAAGAAAAATATACCTTACCAGATTATCCGTTATGGCTCATATGAACAAAAGGAATATATCGATGCTCTCAAAAATACAACCTACATATGTTGGCTCGGTAGACACGAGACGCAAGGCATCGCTCTTGAAGAAGCACTCGCCATGAATGTCCCTGCTCTCGTTTGGGATGTACACGCTCTCGGTCATTGGCTTCCCCGAAAAAAAGATCAAGACCTCTACACTGCCGAGGAATTGATATATCCGGATGTAACATCAGCAGAATATTTTGATGAGCGATGTGGTATCAAGACAAAAGACAAAGATGCAATTGAACGTTCTATAGATACAATGGAGTCTAACTGGCGCACATACACACCACGTGATTATATTGTTGAAAACCTCAACCCAGAAAAACAAGCGCGAGCATTAATTAATCTGTATCAAAAACATTTCAATATTTCATATGAGCAAGGTATACGAGAGACTATGCGAAATAATAAACCGTGGATCAATGATACGATGACATTCAAAGTACGTAGTCATATCAAAGCATTGGCCAAGAGAATACTCGGCAAGAAAGGCTAATATCCCCTTTTCTGCTATACTATTCCCATGAACTCACCCATCGTTTCAGTCATCATGCCTGCATTCAACCGCGAAAAATACATCGCGGAGAGTATACAAAGTGTGCTTGCACAAACATTCAAGGAGTTTGAGCTCATCATCATTGACGATGGATCAAAAGATAAAACACTCGAGATTGCTCGCGGATTCCAGAATGATCAACGAATGCGTATATTTGTGAATGAAAAAAATATGGGTATTGCCAAGACTCGCAACCGTGGACTCGAACTTGCACGAGCAGAATTGATCGCGCCACTCGATAGTGATGATGTCTGGCTCGATCAAAACAAACTCAAAAAACAAGTTGAGTTCATGAATGCAAATCCAGACTATTGCATGCTCGGTGGAGGCATCATGCATATGGACACCGATTCAAAACATGTGAAGAAAGTTCTCTTCCCTATATACGATTCAACGATCAGAAAGATTGCTCTCCAGTTCAATCCATTCCCCCAATCAACACTTATATATCGCAAGAAAGTTGCTCTCGCTTGTGGTGGGTATTCGAGTGAATACGAAATATGTGATGACTATGATCTATGGCTCAAGATGGGCCAGAAATGCAAGTTCACCAATATTCCCCAGGTGCTCGCTGGCTATCGTATTCATGGTGGCAACATTACACGCACCAAAAAACTCACGACTGCACGCGAGATTCTCGATATCGTAAAGAAAAATTCACACCACTATTCTCGAGCATATATTGGTATTACCAAAGCATACGTGAGACTGCTCTTGGCATATCTTCGCACCTAACTAATCTTTGAGAATATTTTTAAGGACTTCTTCAGGTACTTCTTGTGGGGATGTTCCTGTTGTGGGAGATGTTGGCTTTTGAATAGAAGTTTTTTTCTGATCTGTTGCAGGAGGAACTACTGGAGAAGAAGCTGATATTTTTTCTATCACAGGAGCAGGTGCATTCTTTTTATTCAACGCAGCAAGGAGTGCGCTTTTGAGATTG
>JBAWXC010000006.1:0-16706 GCA_037144235.1 Candidatus Tayloriibacteriota bacterium
GGATTAGCATTATCCTTCGCAGTCTTGAGATCCGCTATCTTATCTTCAATAGCCTTTCTAAGCTCTGCAGGAACTTTGTCCCCAGCATCCTTCAATGACTTCTCTGAAGTGTAGATGAGCTGTTCAGAAATATTCTTTGCTTCAACAGCTTCATGCTTCTTTTTATCTTCAGCTTCATGAGCCGCTGCTTCTTGCTTCATCTTTTCAACTTCATCTTTTGAGAGGCCTGAAGATGCGGTGATCTTGATAGAGTTTGCTTTACCAGTTGCTTTATCTTTTGCAGTCACACTGAGAATACCGTTGGCATCAACATCGAATGACACTTCAACTTGTGGTGTGCCACGAGGTGCTGGTGGAATACCATCAAGAATGAATCGACCAAGAGACTTGTTGTCACCTGCCATCGGTCGTTCACCTTGAGTAATGTGAATCTCTACTGAGGTCTGATTGTCAGCCGCAGTTGAGAAGATCTGAGATTTCTGGGTAGGAACAGTAGTGTTCTTTTCGATAAGTTTTGTCGCAACACCACCCATAGTTTCGATTCCGAGAGACAATGGAATAACATCCAAGAGAAGAACATCTTTCACATCACCACCAAGGATTCCTCCTTGAATAGCCGCACCCACCGCAACCACCTCGTCAGGATTGACTCCCATGTGGAGATCCTTACCGAAGAACTTCTTGACCGCATCTTGGAGAGCGGGCATACGTGTCTGACCGCCCACCATGACGATTTCATTGATATCACCTACCTTGAATGGTGACGCTTCGATTGCACGCTTGGTGATAGCCATAGCGCGATCGACGAATTCCTGTGTCATTTGCTCGAGCTGTGCACGAGTGAGAGTGACAAGAAGGTGTTTTGGTCCATCAGAACCTGAAGTGATAAATGGAATATTGATCTCTGTCTGCATTGCAGTCGAGAGTTCAATCTTTGCTTTTTCTGCAGCTTCATCGAGACGCTGGAGTGCGAGTGCATCTGATTTGAGGTCGATACCATTTTCTTTCTTGAATGTGTCTGCGAGCCAATTGACGATCTTTGCATCAATATCACGTCCACCGAGGTGTGAGTCACCGTCAGTAGATTTTACTTCGATGACATCATCACCAACTTCGAGAACAGAGATATCAAATGTACCTCCACCAAAGTCAAAGACTGCAATCTTTTCATCTTTCTTCTTTGCAAAACCGTATGCAAGAGCAGCCGCAGTAGGTTCATTGATAATACGCTTTACATCAAGACCAGCAATTTTTCCTGCATCTTTGGTTGCTTGACGCTGTGAATCGTTGAAGTATGCAGGAACAGTAATGACTGCTTCAGTAATTTTTTCCCCAAGACGAGCTTCTGCATCGTTCTTGAGCTTTTGGAGAATCATTGCTGAAATCTCTTCCGGACGAAGCCAGTTTCCACCCATGTTTACTTCAATGCCTCCATTTGAAGACTTACGAACTTCAAATGGAACGTTCTTGATATCTTTTTGTACACTTTCCTCATCAAAGGTGTGACCCATAAATCTCTTGATCTGAGAGATGGTATTTTTTGGGTTGGTGACGGCCTGTCTCTTTGCGAGAAGTCCGACGAGGCGTTCACCTGTCTTTGATTGAGCGACGATCGAAGGTGTTGTACGTTGACCTTCTGCATTTTCGAGAACCTTTGGTACTCCAGCTTCCATGACGGCAACTGCTGAGAATGTGGTTCCGAGGTCAATTCCGATTATTTTGGACATAGTTTAGTAGTTAATTAATGTTTAGTAAGAGGGACACGATGCTTTGCCGAGGCCTACCCTCGGTATTGACAATTAAGTATTAAATATGCTATAATATATCCAGTTGAGATACGTTCTTTGAGGTATTGGATTGTGGAAATAGGATCGCGAAGCATAGTGCTTTGTTATCCTCGACCACAACTCAATAAAACTATGAAACCCTTAGAAAAAAATTGCTACATTTACATGTCTATAGCAACCTCCGCATTTTGCGCTGGCATCTGGCAGCATAGTCTGTTCGCTGCTCTAGCTGTTTTCGCAGGACTACACACAATCAGAATGTTTTTTCTGTGGGATTTGAAAAAATAACAGAGAAAATTTCTAACAATCGGCGTCCGACTTAAATGTTGGCGCCTTTTCTTTTATCTGAATAGCATATTTAATTTTAAATGTTCAATACAAAACAGACAGAAACGGGGTATTGATCGTAGTTGACAATACCCTGGATTCCCGGCCAGGCACGAATCTGCTGATTCGCCTGCGCAGGAATGACACATTATAGAGATGGTGCTCGTGTTGGTTGACTCGTAAAGAAAAAGAATTTATTGAAAGGAGAAACAACTGAACTGTATGTAGGAACATATTCAGTAACAACTTTGTTTATTGAAAGAGAGATCGGAAGATATGTGCAGGTTGCACCTACGTCAATACCACTTATAGGTTGCGCAGAAATGAGAGTACCCTTTACTTCTCCATTGACCAAAGCCACAAAGAAGACGAGTTTGAACTGCTGGCCATTCTGGTCAGTGAACATCTTCTCTATAAATCGGCCTCCTTGATGAATCTGAAGGGCCTGATTGTGTGGGTTTTTGAGCGTAAGCATATGGTGTAAATATTATAACCTCAGTTACAGATTTGTAAATACCCCTTACAGATTCGAACTGACTTAGGACTAGGTCGGACATGTACTCATGTGCTACAATATTCGCCATGCGAAAAATAACTCTCGATATCGAAACAAAAAATATATTTCAAGATGTTGGTTCCAATGATCCCGTCGATCTCGACATATCAGTCGTCTGTATTCACGATTCTCTGACAGATGAATTTACGAGTTATCTCGAAAAAGACTTCAAGGATCTGTGGGTCATCCTCGAGCAAGCCGACATGCTCATTACCTGGAATGGTGATCACTTCGATATTCCACTCCTCAACAAATACTATCCGGGCGATCTTTCACGTATCAAGAGTCTTGATCTTATGCGTGAAGTCCAACAGGTACTCGGCCGTCGTCTCAAGCTCGATTCTGTCGGTGAAGCAACTCTTGGCAGGAATAAGTCTGGTCATGGTCTCGATGCCATCGAATGGTGGAAAAATGGTGAAGTGGATAAGATCATCAAATATTGTATCGAAGATGTACGACTCACTCGTGATCTTTATGACTATGCGATAGCGAATAAATCTCTTAAGTACAAAGAATTCAACGCACTCAAGACTATCAAACTCGATACATCATCATGGGAGATTCCACAGTCGAGTGCTATGACGTGTACGTTGGGGTTCTAGTTCAGGGAATTGTTATTGTGCAGTTGAATTCCGGTAAGTCTACATTCCCTTTCAATGCCGAATCTTTTCTAAGCAGTAATATCTTTGTATCACTACACGCTCGATCGAATAATCCTTTCTGAATCCTTTGCTCGCGAGTATATACACTCTCTGAATATTCAGTAACTGAAAGTGCGGTCACGGTAATAAATACAAGTGAACTCAATGCCAACATGAGTACTGCTGTTGTGGCAATAAAACCATATTGAAAATAATTACGTCGTGTAAGCATCAGTAATAGTTTGCATAAGTTTAATATTTTGAAGATGTATGCCATACATAGTATATATTGATCCATTTATAATGAGTGAAATGAGAAACATATAAATCAGTATTTCAATGAGAGTAAATCCTTTCATATTATTTGAAATCAATTTTATATAGTATTGGCTTTATATAGTATTGGCGTTCCGTGTGCCAAAACGTACAAAGAATGACCGTCACATGTCATGTATTCTGGTGATGCTGGTAATGCATACGTTTGCATAGTTGATGTCGATAGAGATGTACCAAATATCTGTAGCTCTTTACCACTCATACGTGTCGCCACAAATGTATGCGTACGATCTCTCACGATTCCGTATACACCTCCGGAAATATCGAGTGACTGGTATTTTTCAGAAAAAATAGTCGGAGAAATACTCGTTGATGATGCATTCCATTCGAATAATTCTGGGTCTTGAATGATATTGAAACCACCTGATGTTCGTCCTACATTAAATATCTCTTCGAATAACGAAATAGCATTTCCTTCCTGACGAGATGAACCGCTCGGACTCAATGAACCGACGAGTGACATATGACTTGGATCACTCACATCTACGGATATGAATTGCTGTTGCCCTGCTGTAGCAAGATATGCTGTTCCATCACGAACATATATATCTTTGACTTCTGAACCAATTTCGAGACCACCAAGAAATGTAGCGCGTAAAGGGTCAGAAATATCCAATGCTACAAATTCTTGTCCATCCCATTTGTCTGTGCCAAGAAATACAGTATTTCCTTGAATAAAAATCGAGCGTGCATAGGGTGCTGTAGCCGTGGCGTATGGTAATGGTATTTTGTATGAATATGAGAATGTTGGAATTCCTTGCGAATTAAATGTGAGACCATGAAGTTGCCCAGCATTACTCGTCGCTGATGCAAAGATATGATTGCCTGAGATTACGAATGAAGATAATCCTGGACCCGTCTGAAGTGACGAGAGCATTACAGAATGTGCTGGATCATGTATATCTATAGTATAGAAATCCGGATCACTATACGTATTTGAATCCGTTGAAATATATACCGTAGTATTTCTTACTTGAATATGACTCAGAGGTATAGTAGCTGGAATAGGTAAAATAATAGGAGTTGTTACAATTGTGTATGAAGATTTTTGTGTCATATCAACAGCACATATAGGTGTTCCAGAAAGATGAAGTGCATCGTATGACGGATTATTTTTTATCTGGATAAAATCAACCGACTGATGTGTACTTGAACTTGTTATAGAAATATCAGTTTCAATTCTTTCGTTACCGTATCTGTGCGCATTCACTTTGATGCCATGAGCATCATAAGTCCCTCCACGTCCAAGTAAATCAATTTCTGGTTGATATTGCACAAACGTATCAAGTAACGCACTACGTTCTCGGGCACGCTCAAATGCAACCCTGCTATCGAGTGACGATTCGACGATAATGGCCATGAAGAGCGCGCAGACTGATAAAGCGACCATTACATCAACCAACATCATTCCTTGTGTATGTTTCAAATAGATAGACATTATTGTTGAAGTACACGCGACATGTCATAAATAGGCATCATGATAGACAGTGCAATACCACCAACCACGATTCCCATTCCCGCCATCATCAAAGGTTCGATAAGTGATGTGAGCTTCTTGAGTGAGTGATCCATATCACGATCGATGATAGAAGCAACTCGTAGACATGATGATCCCAAATTACCAGAAGCTTCACCTGCACGAATAAGTGCAGGTGCATACAATGGCATATATGAATTCATGCAGACATTCGCCAAACTTACTCCATGTGATATATCAGCAGTTCGAGATTCAAAATATGTTTTGACTGGTAAAAGTGGAATCATAGAAACCGTACGAGCGTATGCCTCTTGGACAATGAGACCATTTTGTAATAATGATCCGCACGATTGCATATATAAACCGACGACGTAATTTTTGTAGAGTGCACCAATAAGTGGTGTATACATAATGACGGTCTGAAATATATATCTGAATCTGTATATCTTTTTATAGAGCAAGATGAATCCAATACCTACACATATAATTGCGAGAATCAAAAACACACCGTAACGGGTCACATTTTCGGATACCCACATAACCATTCTCGTCATAAGAGGTAAATGCACGTGCATACTCACGAGCATGGGAATAATACTCGGCATCACACCACGAACCAGACCGATAATCATTGCACAAGAAAATACTCCTATAACGAGAGGATATATCATGGCGCTCGTGCATTTTTTGATCAGTGCTTCACGATGTTCGAGCATGATACGTGCCAGACGGATACTCGAAGCGAGTGTGCCCGATGATTCGCCATGATAGATGAGACTTGTAACGAGCCCGTCTGTATTCATATGTTGCTTGAATGATTCCGAACACAAACCTCCCTGCTCAATCATTGTGCGCACAGAGATGAGAGATTGTTTCTTTGAATGAGTGTACTGACCTTCCAAAATAGAAATACTGCGATCAAGTGGTAATCCTGAATCCAAATACAATTCAATATTTTCAAGAAATATAATCAGGTCTTTTCGTTTCCAACGAGTTTTGAAATATGTCGAAATCTTAAACATATCATTCAGAAAGTACTCGCAAGACTTCTTCGCGAGTCGTCACACCCCATTCGACCTTTTCAGCCCCGTCTTCAGATAAACTTCGAAATCCTCGACGGACAATATATGCGGATAATACTGATAATGGTGACTTATTTAAGATGAGTTTTTTTAATCCTTCATCTACTTCATATGCTTCAGAGATGATAGAACGACCATTGTAGCCACAATATCTACATACAGAACAACCTTGCATGTCACACTCAGTACAGGCTTTCCTCACCAGACGTTGAGCAATCACAAGCTTCAGGGTCGAAGCAAGCATATACGAATCGATACCCATATCAATCAGACGTGGCAATGCTTCAAGAGCAGAGTTCGTATGCAATGTAGACATGACAAGGTGTCCGGTGAGTGCTGTATGCACTGCAACCTTTGCAGTCTCTGCATCACGAATCTCACCGACCATAATGACGTCGGGATCTTGGCGAAGCGAAGCACGCAGTCCACTCGCAAATGAAAGTCCGTGTGAGTGACGGATATGTATCTGACGCACACCTGGTATTTCATATTCGACCGGATCTTCGAGCGTGATGATGGATAATGGCTCTCGTGATTTGATGTGAAGACATGTATGTAGTGTTGTCGTCTTGCCAGAACCTGTCGGACCAGTGACTAGAATGAGACCATGAGTCTTCGTCAATGATGTCTGAATCATCGAAACTACATCCGGTGTGAATCCGAGTTTTGCAAAAGAAAGTTCACTTGTCTTACCCGTAGGAAGCAGACGTATAACAGCATTCTCACCATGATATGTTGGCATGAATGAAATGCGCACATTGTATGAGACACCATCAATCTCAGTTTTCCAACGACCATCTTGAGGAGCGGTATGAATATCGGTACGTGCTCCTGCAAGGATTTTAAGCCGAGAAATCATTTCATCATGAAGTCGTCTGTCGATATGACCAGCACATTCCATAGTTCCATCAACACGAATACGAACCTGGGTCTGTTTTTCTGTAGGATCAATATGAATATCCGATGAATCAAGAGATGTTGCATATGCAAGAATATCTTCAAGCGCAGACGCTGCTGTAGCTGGTTGCAGCGGAAACAAAGCTTTCTTATGTGATGTGATCTCATTCATGGACATACCATATCAAACGATAATAAAATCCTGATGAATTTTTGATAAAGTATTGCTGAATTTATTGCGGTAAATATTGATTGAATATGATCTGTTGAACAAAATACCTGTAATGTTATACTTAACGCCATGATTACTACCCATACTCATCGTGGACTCGTTTGGCTCGATCTCGAATCACCAAATAATGAAGAGATCGCCGGAGTTATCAAACGATACGGCTTGCATCCATTGGTCGGAGAGGAACTCAAAAGTTCTCCTTCACGCGCCAAGATAGATTTTTATAAGGATTATATTTTCATCGTTATTACCCTCCCTGTTCGTATTCGTGAAGATGGAACCTATCGTATCGTCAATCGTGAACTCGATTTCGTCATTGGCAAGAATTTCCTCATCACCTCACGCGCTGATACTATCGAGCAGGTTGAATATTTCGGCAAAATATTTGATGCCAATGCCATTTTGAACAAAGATGAGAAAATTGAGCACGCAGGCCACCTTTTTTATTACATGATCAAGCGCATATATGCCGGTATGATCACTGATCTCCAGAATATCAACGATGCACTTGAAGCTTCAGAGGCTCACATATTCAAGGGTGATGAACGTGAAATGGTCGAAGTCCTCTCCAATCTCAACCGTGAATTGATCGACTTCAAGCAGACTGCACGTATTCATCGCGATATTTGGGAAGATATGATCGTGTATGTCGAAAAGGATCTCTTTGGCAAAGAATATGTCTCATACGTTCGCGATATCAAGACAACCTTCGAAAATATTCATGAACTTATTGCCAATGCCCATGAACTCATCGCTGACCTTCGCGAAACCAATGATTCCCTTCTAGATGCAAAACAAAGTGAGACAATGAAGATATTGACCATCGTGGCATTTATTTTCTATCCGCTTACATTTATAGCTTCTATCTTCACTATTCCTGCATCACATGTTCCCCTCCTCGATTCTCCACACGGTTGGACTATCATCATGGGACTCATGGTATTGCTCGCTGTAGGTATGTGGTGGGTATTCAAGAAAAAAGGTTGGCTATAAGATATGGATATACATCTCTACAATACACTCACCAAGAAAAAGGAACTTTTCAAGCCGATCACTACCGGCCAGGTTTCAATGTATCACTGTGGGCCAACCGTGTATGACACTCCTCACATAGGCAACTATCGTACGTTTGTCATGAATGATTTGATCCGTCGTGTCTTCGAATACAATGAGTACCACGTCATTCAAGCCATGAATATCACCGACGTTGATGACAAGACTATTCGTCGTAGTCGCGAAGAGAAAGTCAGTTTGCAGGAATTGACCAAGAAGTATGAAAATCTGTTTATCGAAGGTATAGCTTCTCTCAACATTCTCACTCCTCATCACCTCATACGTGCCACCGAATACATTCCTGCCATGATTAAGTTGATCACTACGCTTCTCGACAAAGGATGTGCATATACTTCGAGTGACGGTGTGTATATGAGTATCGAGAAAGTAAAAGATTATGGTGCTTTGGCACATCTCAAGAAAGTTGACGCTTCAAAAGAACGTATTTCAAATGACGAGTACGACAAAACCAATCCTCATGATTTCGCTTTGTGGAAATTCAAGACCGCCGATGATGGTACCAATGTATGGAGTGCTCCTTTCGGCGATGGTCGTCCCGGCTGGCATATCGAATGTTCAGCTATGGCGATGAAAGTTCTCGGAGAGACTATCGATATTCATACTGGAGGAAATGATCTCATATTTCCACATCATACCAATGAGATAGCTCAATCTGAGTCAGCGAGTGGTAAGACGTTTGCACACTATTGGATGCACGGCGCCTTTATGAATGTCAGTGAAGAAAAGATGGCAAAGTCCAAGGGTAATTTCGTCAAACTTGAGACTCTTCACGAACAAGCCATATCACCACTTGGATATAGATATTGGCTCCTTACGGGGCACTATCGTTCACCAGTTAACTTTACCTATGAAGCCGTCCATGGCGCTCAAAATGCCCTCATAAAGCTCCTCAATATCATAAGTCAGTATCCAGAAGGTGGAACGGTTATACCCTTCTATACAGAGCGTTTTAAAGCCTTTATAAACGATGATATTGATACGCCACAAGCGGTTGCGCTTGCATGGGATCTGATCAAGGATGACCGTCGTACTGATGCTGACAAACGAGCCACATTGATCGATTTTGATAAAGTATTCGGTCTCAATCTCGGATCAGTTCCTCGAGTGACTGAAGATGTGATTCCTCCCGAAATTCAAGTGCTTGCTGAGGCACGCGCTGAAGCTCGTGTAGGAAAAGATTGGAAGAAAGCTGATGCACTTCGTCAAGAAATCGAAGCTCGTGGTTTTGATATTCTCGATTCTGGTGACGGATTCAGATTGATCAGTAAATAGTCTATCTGATCATTCTTCTTCAGAGACAAAACCTATTTCGCGAATTTCAGTTCGTATATCACCGAGTGTGTCGGAAATATTTTGACGACTCCCTTCGATGACGTCTTCTATCTCTGAAAGTCGTCCGTATATGCGAGCTTCTGAAGCATCAATACGTTCTTCGAGACGCTCAAAGCTTCTGGCTATAGAGACGGCGATATCGTCACTATTTTTATAGAGAACACGCTCGAACAATTCTATATCTTTTTGATCCAATGACATGTGATTGTATATTATGGGAATATTCCCTTTGTAATACAGTCACTCTATCAAACAGGAATAAAATCCTGATGAAGTTTTGATAAAGTATTGCTGAAGTTTTCTTTTATTGACATTTACTCACTAAGAGGTAGGCTTTGGATAAATCGAACACGCAACAATCAAACAAAGGTTACCAATGAAACTAGAAAAGAAGACCTTACTTCAGACCGTTAAGGAACATGATATTGAAATCATAGGAGGTGCGTGGGAAGAGGCTATGTCTCTCATTGAACAAAATCCTTTTTCTGAGAGGATAGGTTTCCTACTCAACCATCAGGAAATCGCCACGACTCCGGTTAAAAATATGGAGAACATAATTTCAATACCAAACTGTATTGGAACAGCCTTCTTCGTGGCTGGTGTTGGCACTCTCGCATATCCCTATCGTGCCTACGATTTCGAATTAAATCCTCACATGGTTCAGGCTGAAGGAAGTAAGTCGATTGACATGTTCAGGCAACATCACGAGAGGCGCATACCTGGAGCATTCATCTTTTCATATTCTGCTGGACAAGATGATTGGCATGCTGGTATATATGTCGGCAAAATTGCAGACGAGCACATCTCCTTCGCTCAACATGGTCACGGTGGGCCATTCTGCCTAGAGACAGTGGCCAGAAATTACTGCCGTCCTGACTACTACATCCCTTCGACTCTCTTGAAGAATCAAACCCTGCAAATGCTTTAAGCTGATGCGGGGTGTTTTATTCTTTATACTCCCCAACCTTCACCTTTGGAACCTTGATGACCTTACCATTCAAGGAATAGCCTTTTTGAACGACCTGAATAACCATATTATCGAGCTTTGGATCAGTTACTGGATCATGAGAAATAGCTTCTTGATGATTGTGATCATATGTTTCATTTTGTGGATCGAGCACCTTGATACCATTTTCGGTGAGAACTTTGAGGAGTTGAGAATGGATATACTCGACACCAATACGCCAGTTTTTGTCTGCCTTTTCCCACGCTTCTTTGTTGCCCATAGCCATATCGAAACTATCGAGTACAGGAATGAGTTCTTCGATCAAGCCCGCATTTGCAAACTTGATGTATTCTTTGCGTTCCTCTTCGTCACGTTTGCGAGCATTGACCATATCCGCCTTGGCACGTTGCCAGCCGGTGAGGTATTCTTGCTTTTCCGCTTCTGCCTTTTTGAGTTTTTCTTTGAGTTTCTTGAGGGCATCGCCAATATTTTCTTCAGCGATGACTGAATCATCGAGCATGTCAGAGTCGGTGACTGTTTCGGATTCTTTGTCTTGAATGATATCGTCGTCTTGCATAGGTGTATTCATAGGTACGACAAGTTTATATCAAAATAAAATTTGGTGCAATTATATTTCTATATGATGCTATGTTATATAAAAACCGCGCCCAACGATAAAGTCAGGCGCAGGGTGGAAAGGACAAGTCAACACGGATTGAGTGTGTCACGGAGCTCCGGAGGACGCACTGCGCGATTGAGGTCACGTAACGAAACGTGAGGTTGGGCAAGTGCCACATCAAGACGTCGCTCAATTTCAAACTTGTGTTCCGCGAGACGTTTTTCTGCTTCGGTCTCGATTTGTATTTTGAGGGTCAAAGCTTTTTGATAAGACTCCTCGGCGTCGGTGTATAAGTGAGCGAGTGAACGTGATTCCGGGTATCCGATCTCATCGAGCTGAATATCGTATTCGCTACACATCTCAGATATTGTCTCTGCGTAATACGGAGCATTGATGTTACCCCCGTATGCTTGGATGCGATTGAGTAGGATTCTCATCTCACCGATCGCATTTCTGCGCCGGCGTTGCTTGCTACAGACATGCATGAGCAGAGCTGTCAGCGCGATGGAGCCAATAACGGATAGAATTAACAACAGCCACGAGTGTTCCAGTTTCATAGTTTTTGAAGTTTCAAAGGTTGCGGTTTGTTCGATAGTACCCTACCACAAAAAAAGAGGCTTGTCACCTCTTTTTTCTTTGATCGTATAGTGTCGAAATTAACGCTTACTCCATTGTGGAGATTTGCGAGCTTTCTTGAATCCGAACTTACGGCGTTCCTTGGCACGAGCATCTCGCTTGAGGAGGCCTGCTTTCTTGAGCTTGCCACGTGACTCTATATCGTAGACGAGGAGAGCACGTGCAATACCGTGACGGAGTGCTTCTGATTGAGCGGAGATACCACTACCACTGATCTTTGCAGTAACATGGAACTTCTCTGCTACCTTACCAACGGTAAAAGCTTCAGTTGCATTGATCTGCATTTCCTTGACTGGGAAATATTGTTCGAGTGTCTTGCCGTTGATCTCAAAAGAAGTCTTGGTATTGATAAAGAGACGAACGCGAGCAGTTGCTGTCTTGCGGCGACCTACGGCTTCAAAATATTTTGTTGTTGATTTTACTGCTGTCATATATTATTCGGTTATTTTCAAATTCTTGAAACGAAGATCGCGCAACTTGTTGTTTGGCAACATGCGATAGGTTGCTCGACTCAACACTTCTGTCATACCACGACGATCGATGAGCCCACCCAAACTTTCTGAGTTGAGACCACCACGGAAACCAGTGTATGTGATGTATTTGTCTGAAACTTTTTTCTTTGCACTTACATCTGCTTTTGAAGCATTTGAAATAAGAACACTTACTTCTGCGACAGTATTCTTTGCAAAACTAGACAAACTCTTGCCCATGAGCAAAGCTGCTGCTTCACTGGCAATACGTCCGATCTTCTTTCCTTGTGCGTCAATGGTGTATTTCATGGGATTATACAAATTCTATAAGTGACATTGGACTTGCGTCGAGGTCACGGTTTGGCAAACGGATAATACGAATATAGCCACCCTTGCGGTCTTTGTACTTTGGGGCGAGCTCATCAAAGAGCTTCTTGGTCTCTGCAGCACCACGGAGCTGAGCGTTGACGTTACGACGTCCTGCAACGGTGCCAGACTTTGCCTTGGTAACGAGCTTCTCGACGTATGGACGAAGTTCCTTTGCCTTTGCTGTAGTAGTAGTGATGCGAGTATCACGGATAAGGTTGCGCGCCAAAGAACACATGAGCGCCACGCGCTGGGTCTTTTCTCGTCCGAATTTTCTTACGTTGGAATGGTGTCTCATGATAGTAAAAGTAAATGCTGATTATTATTGCTTCAAAGTAATACCGTGACCTGCAAGGAGCTTCTTGATCTCTTGCATACCCTTTGATCCGAGTCCGTCGATATCCATGATATCTGACTCCTTCTTGCGAGCAAGGCCACCAAGAGTACGAATGTTTGCATTCATAAGTGCCTTGGTTGTGCGTGAAGAGAAACCGAGAGAATCAGTACGTGTCTTCAAGAGCTCAGTATCAATATCCTTGAGAGGAGCTTCTGGTGATGGTTCTGATGTTTCAACTTCTTTCTGTTCGACAACTTCTTCTTCCTTAAATCCAACAATTGCCTTGAGCTGGTGGATCATGAGAGAGATTGACTGTTCGAGAGCTTGGTGAGGTGTGATAGTACCATCAGTCTCGATAGCGAGGCGGAGGCGATTGAAATCTGTACGATCACCAACACGCATATTTTCTACTTCGTAGTTTGCTTTGCGGATAGGTGTAAATGCTGCATCGAGAGTGATGGCGCCGATCTCAACACGATCCTTCTGGATAACTTCCTTTGGAACATATCCGAGTCCTTTTTCAACTGTGATCTCGATATCGAGAGTAGCTGACTTGTCAGTAAGAGAAGCGATGTGGAGTTCTGGGTTCAAGATTTCAGCTTGACCAGGAATTTCGAAGTCCTTGGCACATACATCCTTGATACCCTTTGCATTCAAGGTAAGAACTACTGGTTCATCACTTGAAAGACGGATGCGGAGTTTCTTCAATGCAAGAAGAATAGTGATAGCGTCTTCTTTGACGTTATCGATAGTAGAAAATTCATGTTCGATACCAGCAATCTTGACCTTGGTGACTGCTGCACCTGGCAATGAAGACAAAATGATACGACGAAGTGAGTTGCCCAATGTATGACCGTATCCTGGATAGAGTCCGTCGATTTCGTATACTCCGCTATTCGCATCTTCACGAATAACCTTTGGTTTTGATGGGAGAATTACTTCGTAAGTCATATGTTTTGTTTATTATAAAATAGACGATTAATTATACACTAAAAATGACTATTGTCTAGCGCGTATAGAACTCGAGCACTGAACGAACGTTGAATAAAAGCTCAGTTGTATCCACTGCTGGTGCACCGTCGATAGTAATCTCACGCTTATCTGTGTTGATCTTCATCCATGCAGGAACCTTGATGGTCTTGAATGATTCATCGAGCTTGGCAAAAATGACCTTGTTTTTACTGCCTTCGCGAATACCGATAACATCACCAACTGAAACGTGATATGAAGGAATAGTTACCTTTTTGCCATTGACGGTGATATGTCCATGAGCAGACATCTGACGTGCTGCAGAACGACTGGTCGTGAATCCAGCACGGAGGATAACGTTGTCCAAACGACTCTCGAGAATGTTGAGGAGGTTCTTCGCATTGTCACCTTCTGCTTGGAGGGCAGCTTTGACGTATTTTGTGAATTGAGTTCCTGATACACCATAACTATAGCGAGCTTTCTGCTTTTCAAGCATTTGCTGACCATACTCTGATTTGTTGCTACGACGTGCACCTTTTTTTGCAGTTGCTTGTGAACGCATTGCATACTTTTGCGTCTGTGTCTTTGAGAAGACAGGCGCTCCAAGGTATCGTGCTCTTTTGTATCGTGGTCCAATTAACATAATGGTGTGTATTATTAAAATTCTATATTATACGCGACGTGGCTTCTTTGGCTGAGGTCCGTTGTGTGGAACTGGAGTTTCATCCTTGATAGATGAAATAACAACGCCTTTACTAATAAATCCGCGGATTGCTGATTCACGACCTGATCCAACACCTTTGACGATCACATCGATCTCTTTGAGACCAATGTTTGCCGCCTTGAGTGCCAAGACTTCACCAACCTTTGCGGCTGCGAATGGAGTACCCTTTTTTGCACCACGAAAACCTGCACCTCCTGCAGAACCCCACATGAGTGCATTACCATTCATGTCACTCAACATGACCTTGGTGTTGTTGTATGTTGACTGGACGTGGAGAATACCCTTCTCAACACGCTTTTTTGCGGAAACAGCAGCTGCCTTTGGCTTGTCTGCGTTCTCTGCTCCTTCAGTTGTAACAATTCTTTTTTTACCCATGATAGTATATTATTTCTTTTCTTCCTTACGCTTTCCTGATCCCATAGTCTTGCGTGTGTTACCACGAACGGTACGGGAATTGGTCTTGGTGCGCTGACCACGTGCTGGTAAATGACGAGCGTGACGACTACCACGGTATGACTTGATGTCTTTGAGACGCTTGATGTTACTTGCGACTTCACGGCGGAGGTCACCTTCGATCTTGTATGATTCGACGAGCTTGCGGATCTCGTTCTCTTGTTCCATGGAGAGTGATGTTGACTTGGCCGCTGGATCAACTTTGACTGTTTTCAAAATAAGGAGTGCACGTGAACGACCAACACCATATATAGATGTGAGAGCTATTTCTAGTCTCTTGTTTTCTGGAACTGTGATACCGAGGATACGCATGTAAGTATTAAAATAAGTTAATTATTAGCCTTGGCGCTGTTTGTGACGAGGATTGCCTTTGCAGACAACGTAGAGATAGCCGCCTCGACGAACGACTGAACATTTTGGACAAATCTTTTTTACTGAAGCTTTTACTCGCATAGTATATATATATTATAGTCGTCTGGTTACGCGAGCTCTACCCCCGTACGGATCCAATTCAAGTTCAACCTTGTCACCAATAAGGACTCGAATGCGATTCATTCGCATTTTTCCTGCGAGGTAAGCGAGGATGATAACTTCTGGTTCCTGTCCATCGAGCTTCACACGAAAAAGCGTATTCGGCAGAGCCTCAACGACAGTTCCAGATGCAGAGTTTTTCGATTTTGGGTCGGTATCCATTGCGTAAAAGGACGTCCAACGATACTAGCAGATAGTATGCCTATTCGTCAAGGTGTGGATAGGATAGTATCCTTATTTATCTTGGACAACCACGGAAATTCGGTTTGGATCACGAGGCATTGGTGCCCATGGAGGACTTACTTCACCGGTTGTCGACTTGATAACAGAAGCATATGAATGAAGCGTCTTGGGAATATCAGACAAGGAAATTCCTATCATTTTCTTGGTTATTTCATTGACTGGAATAGAGCCAACGATGGTAAAATCACCTTTCATACGTAGTATCAGAGCCCCTTTCTTTTCAGGAGAAAAATCTGCTGCATTAGAAATAAATACACTCAATGATTCGATACCTGGTGTTGTGAATCCGAATGGCTTAAATGAATCCGTTGTTGTGGCACCAGAAACATGAGATGCAATGTCTGCTTTGTTCAAGAGTGGAAGGTATACTGTTCCTTGTACAGTCACGAGCGCACTCGTCCGGTCAGTTCCTCCGACAGTTGGTTTTGTAAATGAAGTAACGTATGCCTGTGGGTACATGACGTATCCCGAAGGAACTGTGTTTGATGCTTGAGCAAGTATATTTGCAATGATACGTGTCTGGAGAGCAGTGGTCGTTGACGCGAGCACGATAGGGTCAACATTTTTCTTGGTACCAACAAATCCTCCCGTAATAGGTCCTGTAATACGTGCATATATAGTGTCATATTTTGTAGATCCCTTGTATGAAATAACTTTGAAGTCACTGATCG
>JBAWXC010000007.1:0-16153 GCA_037144235.1 Candidatus Tayloriibacteriota bacterium
AAAGGAATACCTCCGACTTTGACGTCCATCTGTACGGCAGTGATACCGGCGCGCGTGCCTGCAACTTTGAAGTCCATATCACCGTGATGATCTTCTGGTCCTTGAATATCGGTCAAGACGACGTATTCTAGGTCCGTATCCTCTCGGCTCGACACGTTCTCTCTTCGTTTCGTTCCACTCAAGTCGAGAGAAGTGTCGCCGCCTGCGGATACGGCTGACGCTTTTCTCATCATGAGACCTGAAGCAATTCCTGCAACAGGGGCTTTGATTGGAACACCAGCATCCATGAGAGCGAGAGTAGAACCACAGACAGAGCCCATAGAAGTAGAACCGTTTGAAGACATGGCCTCAGAAACGATACGGATTGTGTATGGGAATAGATCTTTTGCAGGAATGACAGGCACGAGAGCCTTTTCAGCAAGAGCGCCGTGACCGATCATGCGACGGTTAGTGCCACCGACACGACCTGTCTCACCGGTTGAAAATGGTGGGAAGTTGTAGTGGTGCATGAAATGCTTGTTCGGTTGTTCGAGGAGACCATCCATGACTTGAGCATCACCAGGACTGCCGAGCGTCAAAGCTGAGAAGATGTGTGTACCTCCACGATAAAATATTCCAGAACCATGGAGCATAGGTGAGACACCGCCTGCTTGGGCATAGAGAGGACGAACTTCATCGACGGTGCGACCGTCAGCACGTTTACCATTTTTTATAGCTTCTTCGTGGAGCAAATCATTCACAGCATCTTCGAATACTTGCTGAGCCATGGCTTTGTCCCCTTCAGGTAATTTCTCTGCGAACAGTTTTGACCAGATACCGTTGATTTCGTTGATCTTTTCATGTCCAGGAGTGGTGCCCATGATGTATTCCTTGAGCTTCGGTGATATTTCAGCCTTGAATAGTTCGACAGTGCCAGGAGTTGGTGTGGGTAATATTATTTCTGTTTTCCTTTTTCCTTCTTTACTTATGATTTCCTTCTGCCATGTTTGGATTTTCTCTATCTCAACAGAAGCACGTGCAAGTCCTTCGTTGACCATGTCTTCACTGACTTCATGACTGGCAACTTCGATCATGTTGATCATGCCATCTTTACCACAGGCGACCATTTCGAGTTCGATCTTTGCTTCATCGCGAGTTGCATAGTCTGGGTTGATAAACCAGTTGTGATCTTTTGCGATACGGACAGCAGATGCAGGTCCATTCCACGGAATACGTGAGACTCCGAGAGCAAGTGAAGCTGCAATAACAGAGATTACATCAGGATCATCGACATCAATAGCGAGTGTAGTGACGATAACTTGCACCTCATTGCGCATGAGTTGATTGAAAAGTGGACGGATGGTGCGATCGACGATACGACCAGAGAGGATAGCCTCAGTAGAAGGCTTACCTTCACGACGCACAAATCGAGAACCGAGAATACGACCGGTAGCATAGAATCTCTCTTCAAAATCAACAGTGAGTGGAAAGAAATCACCATCTTTGAGATCACCCATAACGGCAGTTGCGAGTACAGCGGTATTGCCATAACGCACGATGACTGAACCATCAGCGTTTTCTGCGAGGTCGTTGAATTCGGCTGATAATATCTTGCCACCGATTTCGATCGAGTATTGTTTTGTTTTCATACGTGTGTCACCTACAGATTTCAGACTTGAATAGAACCGCACCGCGGTCTTCAAACCTACTATCTGAAGGCGAATTATATATTAAAAGGAACACTAGTAATGTAGCAAAAATACCATCATATTTCCACTTGGAAGTGATGGTATTTTTGGTTTCTTCTCTTTCGTCAGTATTATCTTCGTGTTCCACGAATCAAATATTTACCTGGGTTCTCATCAAGGTCCATAAAATGATCGGTAACCTCAATAAGTTTTGCGGAAGTAGATTTACCAAATGAAACAACTTCGACTTGGCATCCTTGATTCATCTGGAGATATTCTACGAGCGGACAGAAGTCACCATCTCCGGTGAGAAGGATGACCGAATCGAGTTTTGGTGAGAGTTTGACTGCATCGATAGCGAGACCGACGTCCCAGTCTGCCTTTTTTGCACCAGAACTGAAGATTTGGAGATCTTTGACCTTGGTTTCGATACCCATTTTGGTGAGGGCGTCGAAGAATGCATTTTCATCACCAGCGTCTGTGGCGATAACATAGGCGACTGCACGGACGAGTTTGCGACCATCGAGTGCATCTTTGACGATAGCGCCGAAATTGACCTTTGAATGATAGAGATTCTTGCCACTGTGATAGAGATTTTGTGCATCGATAAATATACCGACGCGTTGTTCTTTGTGTTTGATTATAGACATGAAAATAAATTAAAAATTAAAAATGTAAAATTAAAAATGAAGGACAAATACGATTATGTAGGATATTAAAAATAATGTTGATAAAGAGCTCTGGTACTATGATAACACGAAAGAGGTCCTATATGACCGAGCAAGCAATGTTTAATTTAACATTGAATAATTGAAAATTTAACCTTTCTCTTACTTATTTCTTGAGATCGAGCTTCTTGATGATAGTAGCGTAACGCTTTGGGTGATTCTTGCGAAGATAGGTGAGGTGTGTCTGACGATCAGCAACCATACCGAGGAGACCACGGCGTGAGTGGTTGTCTTTCTTGTGTTTCTTCAAGTGTTCAGTCAATTCAGCGATCTTTTTACTCAAAAGAGCAACCTGGACTTCGGTAGAACCGGTGTCAGTTGTATGAATAGCTGTTTCCTTGATGATCTTTGTCTTCTGACGTGTCGTTAACATAGTCGAAACATAGTAGCATGAATGAGTAAGACGTGCAAGTTTCACATAAAGCACATCACATTAAGTATTTTTGAGGTAATGAAAAACCCGATTCCCACTTATTACAATGCTCGAAGCAGTGTTAGTGAGAATCGGGTTACAAGAGGGCTGCCGCCGGCGAGCTACTGGGTCGTAGCCGAGGTAATAATCATGCCGGTGATGGGCAGGCCGTTGTTGAGGCCGGAGTTCTGGTTGGGGATCTTATTGTTGATTTGATTCATTTTCATACAATAGCAACCGTTTAGAACCTTTTGAATTCGCGGATTTGGTCCAAATCCTTCGTGCGCACAAAGGGTGCGTCGTGTGAATCCTTCAAAGAACCGTGGTCGCTGGAAATACGATATAACCCTATCAACTATTTGTCAAGTATCTCAAAATATGTCGTTATACAGTACAATATATCTATGTCGCACAATATTCATGAACTCAAACAACAATTCCTTGAATATATCGAGATCGAAAAGGGTCGTTCTGTGAAGACGGTTGAAAATTACGATCATTATCTGACACGTTTTATAGCCTTTGCAAAAATAAAGGATCCCAAAGATATCAATGAGACCATCATGCGTGAATATCGTCTCTGGCTCAATCGTCAACCAACAGGTCTCAAAAATTCTACCAATGCAACGCTCAAGAAAAAGACTCAAAATTATTATCTCATTTCTTTGCGCGCATTTCTCAAATATCTCGCAAAGCGTGGCGTGAAGACTCACTCACCTGAATATATTGAGCTCGCCAAAGTCGGTGAACGTCACATTGACCTTATCTCTGCTGATGAACTGAGCCGTTTACTCGCTGCTCCACAAGGTGATGATGTAAAATCGTTGCGCGATAAAGCTATTCTAGAACTTCTTTTCTCGACTGGTCTGCGTGTATCTGAACTCTGTTCCCTCTCTCGAGACCTTGATCTCTCCGCTGATGAATTCCCTATTCGTGGTAAGGGTGACAAAGTTCGTGTGGTATTCATCTCTGATGCTGCTCGTACTGCGGTAAAAAAATATCTTGCCAAGCGTGTTGATACGGAAGATCCTCTTTTCATCAAGATTGGTACAACTGAAACCAATAAGAACAAAGAATCAGCTCTCACCAAGCGCTCTATTGAACGCATTGTGAAGTTTTATGCAATCAAGGCAGGTATTTCCAAGAAAGTGACACCCCACGTGATCAGACACTGTTTTGCTACTGACCTTCTCGGTAATGGTGCCGACCTTCGCTCAGTGCAAATGCTTCTCGGTCATGCAAATATTTCTACGACTCAGATATATACGCACGTGACAGATAGTGAACTCAAGAGGATTCACAAGCAGTTTCATAATAAGAGGAAATAATAAAAGCGCCTAGTTTGACCAGGCGCTTTGTTATCTGTGCTGCGTTACGCAGACTTGAATATGTGGGAAAGTTCCCACTTCGGGTTTTCCATGATTTTTTTGTAGAACCATGGCGCGAGCACAAGTGCAAAGAACGTATTCCCTGCGAGATGCCTCAATGTGAATGGAATTTGACCAATGATCGCTTCCATCCATGGCTGGTGATAGAGAAGCGGTCCCATCAATACTCCAGTGACCAGATCAAAGAACAATGTCCCGACTATGCTTGCCACGACAAAGTTCATTGCAGACGCCGAACGCTTCTTGAGGAAATAAGCACCCCAAACACCAACAAATCCATATGTGATTGCGGTTATGAGTGTCCATGAACCAGTTTTGCCGACAATCATATCGAGCAAAATGATACTAAGTGCTCCATATAATCCGCCAATCCATGGTCCATAGGCTTTTGAGCCAGCCAATTCAGTTGCCATGAGCGGTGACACATTCCACAAGCCAAAAAATGGCGAGAGGAGACGGAACATAAGTGTGAATAGGAAACCGGCGATATATTTCGGAACGCCGATCAATGAATGAACGAGTGTGTGTTTCATAATGCGGGATTAGTTGATAAATCCACACAGCGCGCCTTCTGAGGATCATACAAAACAGTTGTACGGCCTTACGCGGGCAATCCACTTATTACGAACAAGTGGGGTGTACGAGATCGGACTTTGATTCAGTCAATACTGAGTCAATACCGTTGCGCGACAGTGAGGGATTTTCACCCTACTTCATCGTACACGCTGTATGTATTCGCAGTATAGCACGGGAATGTTTCTTGCCAATCGAATCTCTATATTTCTTGAATTGTGGTAATCTTATGTCTATGAGAATCATCTCCTGGAACGTCAACGGACTTCGTGCCAATGTCAAAAAAGGCGGTTTTGATTGGTTACTCAATGAATCAGCAGATATATTCTGTTTGCAAGAAGTAAAAGCCGAAGCAGATCAGTTGGACGAAGGTGTTCGCAATCCTCTCGGATATTTCTCATATTTTGATCATTCAAAGGGACGTAAAGGTTACAGTGGCGTGGCTGTGTACTCAAAAGTAAAGCCAGATAAGGTTGATTTTGGATTTGGTGTACCAGAATATGATCAGGAAGGCAGGTTTATCGCCCTTTTCTTTGACCAAGGCCTACCCTCGGCTTCGCCAAGGCCTACCCTCGGCAAGTTTGTCCTTATAAATACCTACTTCCCCAACGGAGGTGGTGGTCCAGAACGTTTGGACTTCAAGCTACGCTTCTACGATCATTTCTTGAAATATATACAGAAACAGACAAAGGCTGGATACGAAGTTATTTTCACCGGTGACGTAAATACAGCGCATACCGAGATCGATTTGGCTCGCCCAAAGGAGAATGTTGAGAACACGGGATTCCTCCCTATCGAACGTGCATGGATAGATAAGGTTATTGACGCTGGCTATACAGACGTGTTCAGATTTTTGCATCAAAAAGAGGTGGGAAAGTATACCTATTGGGATATGAAAACATTTGCCAGAGAGCGAAATGTAGGTTGGAGAATAGACTACTTTTTTGTCTCAGAAAAGGTCCTCAAGCACGTGACAAAGTGCAGAATTCTTGATGAAATAATGGGTTCAGACCATTGCCCTATCGATATTATCGTTGGATAGTAATAGATTGGTATAGAGCCGTATTAGGTAAAATATATGAAAATAGTACCCCCATAAAGGGGTTGTTTTTTGTATGGTGGAGTAATAAAGGGGAAGAAAATGCTGGTCTTGATCCTCTTTTGAATTACGTCAGGAGATGGCGTTTGATTCGTTTTAGTTAGGGCAGAAAAATACTGGTCAAAGTTTCTTTTCGACTTGCGTCGAAAGGAAACGTTTGACACGATTTTTCCTAGGAAAAGAAAAATCGCACCCACATGCGATCCAGAAGGAACGCCAAGATGCGATTTGTGAAGAGTAACTTGGAAATGAAAGAGCTTGGGCCCACAGACCCGTTATTCGAATGCAAATGGCGCACCCGATTGCTGACCAGACGATTCCTCATTAAATCTTGCGCATGAGCTTTCTAAAAATAATGTTTCGTTCTCCGTTGGAGACGAGATGTTGTAGTTGAAGAAAGATGCGAGATCTAGGATGAGCAACAGAAGGTTGCATAAATTGTATTTCCTAGTTGACTTCGTGAGCTTTGTTTAAAGCTCGGAGAAAGCCTACCCACTATGTGTGTGAAAGAACAGAATTTGTTCATGTTCCTGAGAAATATGAAACCAATTTTTCTAGTTGCATATTTCTCAAGAACGCCTCGGACAACAAATTTAATCTGAGAGTATTATATGTCCTATACATCATGTCGTAAAGGACATACCTGTGGATAACTATGTCTTTTAGAATAAGTACTAGGAAACGTGGTGTTTCTTGCGTATTTCTTTTATTTTTTCTTCATCAACTTCTTCTTTCTTTTCTTTTCCTTGTTCACCAAGAGTCTGTAATTCTTGATCTGAAAGTTTATTTAGCTCTATTGCTTTGCTTTCAAGATATTCTGCAGTATTCAATTTTGGATCATCGAGAACTTCATTGAAGAGGGCATGAAGAATGTTTCCCATTCTTGGTCCTGGTGAAACACTACATTTGTCATTGAGAACCTTCCCATTGATTTTGAGCATTTTCACAGAGATAGGGTCTCGAAGTGCTTCTTCGATCATGGCGTGATATTTGCGCAGACGATAGGGGTCTTCTTTGGGTCTACCAGTTCCTATACGGTCACATATGCGTACATTCATGAGATCCCAGATGTTTTCCTTCCCAACATTAACAACCATCCTGCGGACGGCAGAAAGGCTTATTTGCTCAGTATCAGAGAAAAACATGTGCCAGCGTACCAATTTTGTTACTTTTTCAATGATTACACGTGAAAACTTCATTCTTTCGAGTATTTTGCGTGTTTCACGTGAACCAACTACTTCATGGCCATAAAAGGTGATTATACCTGTTTCACGTGAAAGACCCTTTGTTTTTGGCTTTGAAATATCGTGAAAAAGGGCTATAAGTCGTATATCGAGAGACCAATTCTTATCAGCTGCGGCCTGTAAACTACGCAAAAGGTGTTCCCAGACATCAAAAGCATGGGCTTGATTCTGTGTAACACCCAAACCAGCTTCCAATTCAGGGACGATATGCTTCAAAAGGCCTGTTTCATGGAGAAGCTCAATACCACGCTTTGGACTAGCAGACATGATAATCTTACTGAATTCATCACGGATACGTTCCATGGAAACTGCTTTTATAAGGGCATTGTGGTTCTTTATAGAGTCCAAGGTTGATTTTTCTACCGTGAAACCGAGTTCTACCGACAAACGCACGGCGCGCATCATTCTGAGAGCATCTTCAGTGAAGCGATCATCGGGTTTTCCTACTGTCCTTATAATTTTGTCCTTTATATCTGCAAAACCACCAAACAAGTCAACCGTGTCTTTTATTGCATCTTTTGAAAGATTTATGGCAATTGCGTTGACGGTGAAGTCACGACGCTTGAGATCATCTTCTATTTTATCGCTAAAACTAACCTTATCGGGGTGACGACGATCAGAATAGCCCATTTCTGTACGATACGGTGTAACCTCAATGATCTTGAGTTTTTCGTCAGTTGCGTCTTCGTATACTACAGCCACAGTTCCAAAGGTGTTTTCGTATACCGTTTTTACGAAAAGTCCTTGTATATCCTCAGGTTTTGCATTGGTCGTAATGTCCCAATCCTTTGGAATACGGCCAAGAAAGAGGTCTCGAACACATCCTCCAACGAGGTATGCCTGAAAACCGGCCTTTTCTAGTGTGTGGACGGTGTTCAAAACTTCTTTTGGTATTGGACTGTTTTCTATATTTTTCATACTCGTATTGTGCACCCGGAGGGATTCGAACCCCCAATATTAGTTCCGAAGACTAGTGTGATATCCATTTCACTACGGGTGCGTTTTTCCTTTCCCAAGGAAAAACGTGTCAAATGTCGTTCTGTGACGTAAGTCACGGAGCGACTTTGACCAGTATTTTCCTTCCTATTTATACTAGCGCAATTCCTGTAAAACCCCAAGTTTCTATAAATAATTTTGAAAATAAAATACAATCGTGTATACTAGCATTCATTCCGTAATAGATTAGAACCATAAAAATCTGCGGGTATAGTTTAGTGGTAGAATGCGTCCTTGCCAAGGACGAGATGGGAGTTCGATTCTCCCTACCCGCACAGAGAGTCAGAAAACAATTAAAGATACTTATCTTCTATATTTCAATAGGGGTTTTTGTGTTTGTGTGAGAAATATCGCTATTTACATAGCGGATCTGTCTTTAATTATCTCGTCGTATAGATTCTCTAAAATATGGCTCAAAACCGTGTAATGGTGTGCATAACTGTGGATAACTCTGTGCATTGTGTACATTAAAGACGACTTATATGGCTTATTTACGTCGTTTTGATATTTTTTCCTGTGAATAACTATGTATATAGCCGTATAGTAGCAAAAGTCATTTAAAAGTCATGATAATCATGTTCAAACATATGCACAAAAGAGCAAAAGGAAATATTGGAGAAGATATAGCGGTTTCATTCCTGAAAAAGAAAGGGTTTCATATAAAAGATAGAAATTATCTCAAGAAATGGGGCGAATTGGATATTGTTGCTACAAGATCGAGAATGATTCATTTCTTTGAAGTGAAAAGTGTTACACGTGAAATGTTTCATGATAGTAAAGATCATAATCCAGAAGATAATGTACACGGCCTCAAGGTCAAACATTTGAGGAGAATTATAGAAACATACTTGGAAGAGAAGACAGGAAGAATTGATACCGAGTTCCAATTTCACGTCTTATGTGTGTTTATGAACATGGATACACACAATGCCAAAGTGAAGTGGTTACAAAACATAATCCTTTAATTTTTTTGTATAAATATAATATTGTGCTAGTATAAACCAATCACGGAGCGTGGTGTAACGGCTAACATGCCTGTTTTGGGAACAGGTGACTCCGGGTTCGAATCCCGGCGCTCCGACCAGTATGATAAGAAAAATAGTTACATTTTTCGACAAATTAGAAGATAAGATACGTGCTCATTTGAGTCGTTATCCTATCTTATATACATTTGTCGGGGGAATTGCGATTGTATTGTTTTGGCGAGGTGTATGGCACACAGCAGACATCCTTCAGGCTCAGGGCGGATTCTTCGGGTGGTTCTTTTATGAACCAGTGAGTCTTGTCTTCACTATTATCATATTATTAATGACGGGTTTGTTTGTCTCGTATTTTATCGGAGATAGAATCCTTTTGAGTGGACTCAAGGGGCAGAAGAAGGATACTGAGAGAACTGAAAAGGAGATACAGGAAGAAGAAGTTGAATTGAATCAGATGAAGACTTCAATTAAGGAGATTAAAAAAGAAGTTGATGCGATAGAAAAGATTGTCGAATATGAGTATGAAGCACATCATCCTCATACTAATGGGGAAGTGAAGAAATAGTTTCTTATTTTCAAAAGTTAGATAATCTGCTAGGATGTCATGGTTGTAGGATTCTGGTCGAAAATCTCTCGTTGCTTATGCAACTCAAGATCTTTCGATCCGAATTTCGCAAAACCGAAATTCGCGGGACTAGTTAAGTGGTATAATAACAGTTTTCCAAACTGTGGTTGGGAGTTCGATTCTCCCGTCCCGCACAACCAAGGCAGACGCTGATGCATGGCTCAACTGAGCCACACAGCAGATCTGGTAAGAGTCAAATATGGCTAAGATACTAGTTCGATTCTCGGATGGGTTAAATGCTTGAAAATGGTATTTTTTCAACCTCTTCGTAACATTCATCTAGATAGCTGAGTATCAATTGTACTGATTTATATGTACTACTAGGTAGTTTATCTATGTACTTGTATTTTCTGTAATTTGGTTTCCATGATGCATCTAGTAAGTTATTCAAGTTCGTTCGGAGTCCAAAAAGGATTTGGTCAGCCTTTTGTGATGATATTTTCGAAAGCCCATATTGACCAGGGCAACGGATGTGAACAGTCAATGGTCCAATTTCATTATCAATCATTCGTACGGTAGCATGCCTAATATAGCCGTTATCATGTTGAAGTAATTGGAAGAACCAAGGAAATATAAAATCTGGTTCTGCCTCGTGTTCGTGCAGAAAATAAATAACAGAAATCGCCATAACAAAATTTTCCTGACGAAATTCCTCAAATAGTTTTTCGTAAGTGGTTGGTGCTTTATTTATAATATCTTTTATCTCTTTAGATCTATTTTTCCACGACTTGTCTTTAAAGTTATATAACAGTTTTCTTACCGCACGCGCAGCTCGGTGGCTATCTTCTTTGTCACCATTCAAGATTATCTCAAATAGTTCGTGGAAACTAGTTATATTATCCATAGGAGTATATTATGAGTTATTTCCACCTCGTTTCACATATCTCGTAGCTCTTCCTAAGCCGATTCTCTCAATTAGCTTCAATGAAACAAGTCGCGTAAGAGCTTGCTTGATAGTTACTTCGGGGACATGCTCCAATTTCTTAGCAATATCCATAACAGAAAGTGATTCTGAGGCATGAAAAAGTGTATAGACTTCAATTTGGCGTGGCGAAAGTAAATTGGTTGGATCGTCATTTTCCATCAATTCCTTTGCTTTATTTGCTTGCCCCAAAAGAGCATCTAAAAAGAAATTAACCCATGAAGTTATATCCTCATGTTCCGTTTTATGTAATTTCTGCGTTTTTCTCAAAGATGCGTAATAGTCATCTTTTCTTTCCTCGATAATCTCTTCAAGTGAAATATATGGGATGTATTCGTAATCTGCCTGTAACAGCAACATATTCGTCAAAGCACGCGAAAGTCGTCCATTTCCATCTGAAAACGGATGAATAGCTAAAAATTCAAATATGAAGTTGGCAATTATGAGTAATGGATGTAGTTTTTTTTCGGTAATTGTTTCATTGGTCCAATGTAAGACATCATCCATTTCTTTTTTTGTCAGCCACGCCTCAGTTGGTCTAAATATTACCGCTTGTTCTCCTTGAGGATTAATAGCTACTACAAGATTTTCTTTTGTTTTGTATTTTCCTTTATGCAGGTTGTCTTTTTTTGAATAATGGAGAAGAATTTCATGAAACGAGAGAATTGTTGATTCAGATAGTTTGAACTCTTTCCAATTATCAAATACTCGACCTAGTAAGTTGGCATACCCAGCTACTTCCTCTTCGTCACGATTTTCTGGAGGGTTTGACTTTAAAGCATTCAAGAAACGCTCAACATCCTCATCTGTCATATTTGACCCCTCAATACGGGTTGATGCTCCAGTACTTGTGATGATGACAGATTTCTTGAGCCGACTAAGTATTTGTGGGTTTATGTTTAACCCTCCACGCCAAAGTCCCTTGAGTTCATCAATTTTAGTGATCTTTCCAAATATTTCGGAAGTAATCGGTATTCTTTTTTCGTATCTTTCTTTCATATATATACTATACATACGATTGTATCCGATTATATCCGTAAAGTCAACAACAAATCAATATATCCATATTCTAAGCCATTATCCACCAGGGGCGACGCTGGTGGTTAGACTATCTTATCATGCACATCCAAGGCAGACGCTGTTCCATGGCTCAACTGAGCCACACAGCAGATCTGGCAAGAGTCAAATATGGCTAAGATACGAGTTCGATTCTCGGGTGGGTCAAACAGACGTATTTTATTTTGTTAAAACAAGATATTTATTTTGAATAGTTCTCGTTTCGATTTTACTGAATCCAGCCTGTTTAGCTAAAGTATTGAATTCTTCAATAGGTATTCTTATTTTGTGGTCAGTAGATTCGGCAATGAGTTTGCCTTTCGCATCTTTAATTTGCTGGAGCTTATAAAACTCGTTCATACCATCGATTTCCTTAATTTCAAATTCGTATCTGTTACCATTTGGTAATGATATAAACCTCTTTCCTGGTACATGTTCAGCGTGGTAATCCCAAACAACTACACCGCCAGATTTAAGCGATTTATAGATATTATTTAGTGTAATCTCGACATCTTTTTTGTCAGTAAGAAAAGACTCGACTACTATTCCTTGTTTAGATTCGATGACTATGAAGATTGAACCATGACCGATGATAGCATCAAATATATCAGCAAAATCTATTTTTCTTACATCAATTTGTCTTAGGGCAACGCCGCTTCCTTGAAGCTTTTCTTTCGCTATAGAGAGAAGTGGTTCTGAGAAATCTATACCAGTTATTTTATACGAATCTTTTAATAGCATTGTTAATCCACCTGTGCCAACTCCTATTTCAAGTATTTCCTTTGCCTGTGGACCTATAATTTCTTTATATTCAGATGCAAATTTCGGCATGTCATAATATCCACCATTAATGATCTGGTCATAGTAGTTGGCTATTTCAGTATAGTTATTTACGCCTTTTTCCACAATCAAATTATATCAGATATTTGACTTTGTTCCGATTCAATCAAACTCAATTTTTTATCCTTCACCAGTATTCTACTTTTAATGCAACTTAATACTTCACGCTTTTCCATCAGTATTCCATGTTGCAGTAAATATTTTGCAAATGTTTTGATACTGATATCTCGATTCTTTTGCGATTGCGGTAAATCTTTTTTGAGTACTCCAGTCTGGAATAGGGCATAGCGAGTAACTTCTTTTTCTAGCTTTTGACGTAATTCGCTTTTCTCTAGACTCATTTGATCGATTATGGTTAGCATCTCTTCTATGAGAGTTGGCTCCTTGATTGGTTCATTCGGACACTCTCTATCTTTGATTCCTGTACATCGATAGTAGACATAGCCTCGAGTCTCGCCAGTTTTTAACTCCTTTACTTTCTCCTCAGCTGTAATGCCAGAGCCACAGTAGCCACAGGTGAGCATTTTGGTAAACATAAACTCTCGTCCATACATTTTCTTTTTGTCGGTAATTATCTTTTCCTGTACCAGATCAAATAACTCCTTCGTTATTATCGGTGTATGTCTGCCGGTATACCATTCACCACTACCCATTGGGTATTCAAATACCCCATAATAGAATGGTCTACGAAGTAATCTATAGATATTACCGAGCGCTAACTCTTTACCAGTTCTTGATTTGAAACCGATTTCCTTGAGCCATTTGAATACTTGTCTGCCAGAGTAATTTTCGTATGCTACTTTCTCAAACATCTTCTTGATAATAGGTGCTCGCATAGGATCGATAGTTACTTGGCATTTCTCATCTTTGTTTTTACTATTCAAATATCCAGTTAGTGCCATTGATGGTTTGAGTCCCATAGCGGCTCGAGTTCTCAAACCACGTTTTACATTGATCACCTTGTTATCATTTTCAAGCTTTGCTTGTGACCCTAGAATCATCAGCATGAACTTATCATTTGGTGTATTAGTGAATTTCTGACCGTAGGTTCGTATTTCTACAAGTTTCTTCTGATCCATGAGGTCGACGATTCTGCCAAGATCACCAGCATTTCTGGCTATACGATCTGGTGCCCACGTCAGTATGCCATTAAATTTACCTTGTTTCAGTTCCTCGACAATCTCATTGAAGACAGGTCTTTGGCCAGCTTCTTTTGCTGAATGAGATTCCTTTTTCATTACCACAATCTCAAGGTTATCATTGGCTGCCATTTTCTCCATCTCTTTGATCTGACTATCAATAGAAAGGACTTGTTTATCCTCTTGTTCAGTACTTTTTCTCGCATAAAGGCAGTACGTCAACCTTACAGGGCTTGTTACTTTGGCCACAGTCCCCAACGGCGCTATTGTTGCATGTGTCATACCTCAAGGGATGACACAACCCATCCGAGGAGTCTAGGATGCCTGAAGTAGACAAGTTGTTGGTAATTATTTGATTTTACAGATTGAACTGTTTCACGAGAAAGTCCTTTGTACCTTCTGGCCAGATCACCAAGCTTGGTAAGGAATCAATCTCTACCCACTTTGGTTCATAAGTGTTCGTTTCTGTCTGTTTCATCTTTTCAGGACTGTCATCACTGAGTTTTGGTTCTCCAGCAATGCGGGTGCATAGAAATATCTGATGATTTCGTCCTTCTTTATCAGTAAAATCCGCAACCCTCTGCTCAATTTTTCCTAGAATAGAAGTTTCTTCTTTTAATTCACGCAATGTTGCCAACTCTGGCGTTTCACCAGCCTCAACACCTCCACCGGGCAATACATAGTATTCGTTTCCATCTCTAAAGCGGTGAATCATTAAGATTGAGTCACCTTTAATCATTAGTACTGTAGCTCTAGGTTTTATTGTTGACATAATTAATGCAGATTATCTCACATTAAATAATTTTTTGCCGTAGGTTATCAATAGTGGTATAGTTTATGTATGTTAGAAAAATATCTTCAAGAAATAGGTTTGAACGAAAAAGAGGCTGTCGTCTATCTCTTTCTACTTACTGTTGACGGTAGTTCCGTCCTTGATATATCAAAAAAGACTAAGATTAATCGTTCCACTACATATATAGTCCTCGAATCGTTAGCAAAGAAGGGCTTGGTTAGCGAAACAACAATTGGTAAAAAGACTCATTTTCAAGCTGAACAACCAGAAAGATTAGAAACATATATTGAGCAGCGTAAGATTTTGCTCGAAGAACAATCAAAAAAGCTTAAGGATATTATTCCTCAAATTAAAAGCGTTCAAAGGGAATCGGGAGAAAAACCAATAGTACAGTATTTTGAGGGAAAGGAGGGAATATTTGCTCTTAACGAGAGTTTGTTTAAAGATAATGAGGAAAAGGAGCCTGTTGCATACTCAGTTTATTCAAAGAATCTCCTTGACGAGGTGTTTCCAGAACAAGAAAGAGCAAGATTTAAGAAGGAAAGAATCAAAAAAAATATAAAAAATAAGACTATATACACGTGGACAAACGGAAAGATTCCTACAGATGCTATGAGCGATAGAGTCAAGTTAGATGCTAGTAAGTATCCTATTTATTGTGACATTTCTATCTTAGGAGATCGTATTCGTATTGGTATCTTGGGCAAAAAATTATCTGGCATTTTTATTAAAAGCCCTGATCTTGCAAGTACCTTAAAAAGTATACTTGATGCCCTCTTTGATTATCTTAAAAAAGAAGAACCCGGTTCGTAAAAAATTACGAACCGGGTTTGAGTCTGATCAATTCATCTTGATGGTAGGTCGGAAGACTTTTCCGATAACGCAACAATTTTAAACGATGATTTATTCAATCTCAACAACAGGGTATATGTTTTAAGAGTCACCCATAAACTACTCACTTTCTTTTCGTACCATTTCTCAAGAATATATCAACGATCTCCAAGTTGGACCGACTTGCTTGAGGCTTGTTACATCCTCTCCTCGCACCAATGAGGTGTCCGAGGAGAGGATGCTTACGCCTTTTGGGCTAGTCGCTCATTGTGTCCTCCTTGTCTTGAGAAGTTACTGGGGGCAATTTTTTAAGGGCTTTTGATTATTACCCACCACCAGTTTTCTACTATTCATACACGAGTATAGCAGGTCTATTACATTTGTCAAGTATTTCTGACATTTTTACTATTATAGCCATATTTATAGCCACAATACGCCTAAAAATAAGGTTTTTTGTGTATTTTAACTGTTTTTACTAAGTTAACAGAATATTTTTACTAGAAAATTATTTTTTGTTATGTCAAATATATTATTAAAATGTTAGTTTATAATAACATTATATACAATAAAATACGGCTATAAATATAGTTATATTGTGTTTAATAAAAAAGAAATGGTATAAAAACTTGACAAATAAAATATACCGTGTATACTTTCTCCAGAATCAAGTTTTGAAAAGTTTCGTTGTTTCTGAATGTTCCTCTCGCGTGAGCCTCAAGTCTCCTAGAATTTTATCGAGACTGACATGCTTTTGAGGAGCATTCAGAAGCAACTAAACCCTAAACAAAGGAAAACTATGGTCATCCATCATAGCGCGATCAAGGCCTTGATTGATAGTTTCGCAGGATGTTTCGGGTAGT
>JBAWXC010000008.1:0-14164 GCA_037144235.1 Candidatus Tayloriibacteriota bacterium
GTTTTGAAAGCGCGTCGTATTTCTATTCCTGTCATTGCAGTAACCAAAGATGAACATCACAAAGCTTCAGAATTACGTGGTGATGAGACGCTCATCTCTGCATATAAGAAAGACATTATCACTGCCAATAGTGAAGCACATCGTTACGTACTCAGTTTCCATAGAAAAAAGCGAGCGGAGAACTTTATCAAACAGAATTGATATTCTCAGCGAGTATCTCTAGTGATATACTGTACGTATGTCAAAAACTCGCGTTGGTGTTCTCCGTGGTGGTCCGAGTACAGAATATGAAGTTTCCTTGAAATCAGGAAGCTCTATTTTGTCGACACTTCGTGATGATATGTCTGACCGATATCATGCCATCGATATTTTCATCGATAAGAAAGGTCTGTGGCATATCGATGGTGTGGCTGTTACTCCAGAACAAGTACTGAAAAAAGTTGATGTTATTTTCAATGCACTTCATGGTGCATATGGAGAAGATGGTACAGTCCAAGCACTACTCGATACGTTCGGTATTCCATACACTGGTTCACAAGCAGTGCCATCTGCTATGGGCATGAATAAGCAAATTACCAACTCAATTGTCGCTCGACATGGCGTCAAAGTTCCGCTCAGTAAAGAAATTCCCTCACATGAAATACTTGCTGATGTACTCTCTCATGCACGTGCCATCTTTAATTCATTCCCCATACCCGTGGTAGTCAAACCAACCTCAGGTGGTTCATCGGTAGGTGTGACTATTGCACAGACTCTCGAAGAATTGACTCAGGCACTCAGCATAGCGGCTGCACTCGATCGTACTGTCCTCGTTCAAGAATATATCAAAGGCATTGAAGCTACCTGTGGCGTGATAGAACATTTCAGAAATGAACATATATACGCATTACCTCCCGTTGAGATCCGTCCCGCAGGGCAATTCTTCGACTATGAATCAAAATATTCCGAAAGTGGTGCACGTGAGATAGTGCCAGCTACATTTTCTGATGCCGACAAGAGGACTATCGAAGCACTTGCTCGTACGGTGCATTCCGCACTCGGTTTGCGACATTATTCACGTTCAGATTTCATCATCCATCCTCGCCGAGGTGTATATTTCCTTGAAGTTAATACATTGCCTGGACTTACGAGCCAGTCTCTATTTCCAAAAGCATTGGCTTCTGTGGGAGGTAAGTTGCATGAATTGGCAGATCATTTGATCAAGTTATCACTCAAACTTGTATAGTCTATGAAAAAGAATAGTAACAAAAAGGGTGTACTTTCAGTCGAACGTTTTTCTCACTTCCAATGCGGTTCCTGTAAGGGTTGGTGGGGTGTCGGTGATGCACCGCCAAGAAAGACATGGATCTGTACCTGGTGTGGTGTGGTACAGTCTTTTGAGGATAAGACACCTAAGGTGTTGAAGAAATAATTGTTTTCATGTATGATGTTTTAGCTCCCAAAAAGGCCCCCGTAGCTGTCTTGGTAGCAATGCAGCGGGGTTCGTAAATGAAAATAAAATATGGGCCCGTAGCTCAGTTGGTAGAGCAGTGCTTTTGCAAAGCAAAGGTCGGAGGTTCAAATCCTCTCGGGTCCACAACAAATAATTACAGAGAAGTATACAATCAAAAAACCACCCTTAGGTGGTTTTTTGATAACGTATAGAAGACTATTACGCTGTAGGAGCTGCGGCCTTGTCGCATGCCTTGCAATCCTTCTTGTGTGTTGAAACGAGAACGATAGCTGATACGCCGACGAGAACGTAAACAACCTTTGCGAGGATGCTTCCTGCACCAAAGATAGCATCAACGAGATTCCAGTTGAATGCAACGAGGAGCCAGTTAAGTGCACCGACAACGACGAGAATAAACGCTACAGAGTGTAATGCTTTCATAGTATTGGTTAATTATTAATTTATAATACTGTCTCTATTATAGCATTCTTTTATCTTGTGCAATGGAGTTTATACACAGAATGGAGGGGTATAAAAGCCTAAGATATGGCTGGTAATGAGAAATTGAAGGAACTACCCTTGTTGGCACCTTCTGATTCCGCCCATATTTTGCCGTGATGACGGGCAATGATCTCTCGAGACATATAGAGTCCAATACCCATACCTTCAGTGTCGGCGAGTCGAGCATTCGAGCCACGATAAAACTTACTGAACAGGAGAGGAAGCTCTTCTTTTGATATACCAATACCATCATCTGCTATAGAACAAATGATGCGTGCACCATCACGTCGTGCACTGATAGTGATCGTCGGTGAATCAGAGGTATAGTGAATTGCATTTTCTATAAACGTCTGAATGATGAATTTGATACGCGACGGATCATATCGAGCAGAGAGATTTGGTTCTAGATGCTCTATGATATTCACGTGTTTTGCTTGTATCTGGTCAGTCAGTGTGGTGAGTACATCTTTGATGGTTGTTCCGAGATCATTTTTTTGCATGACGTAATTGTACGATTTGTTTTCGGTTTCGGAGACATTCATGAGGAGATTGGTGAGCTCGACGAGTTTCAAATTGGCATTTTGTATGTAGCCTATTTGTTCACGTTCTTCTCTTGCGATTTTCATCTGTGAGAGATTTTCTGATGCCCATTTGATATGAGTGAGTGGTGTACGGAATTTGTGTGTAACTGTAGTCACAAATTCGTATTTGAGGAGTTCATTTTCTTTGAGTTGTCTCCAGACAATAAAGCCGAGTGTCACTGCTAAGATAGATGAGATAAGAGGTATGATCCACAGAGGAAATTGAGGGTATTGTTGGCGTACGATCGTGTTTGTATAATCAAATCCGATAATTAAAATACCGACGCCGACAACGGAGATAGCATAGACAAAAGCTTTTTTGGCTACGAAGGTAATATCAAATACATTGTATGTGACGATACCGTACGTCACCGGAATCATGAATAGTGGTACGAAGAAAATAGACCAGATTGGATTGAGCTGGTATCCGAAGACGAGAGGAATGGCAGCAAATCCACATCCAAATCCAAATATAAATCCAGTAAATATGTAGCGAAGACGGTTTTTGATTTCTTGGGAGGTGACTCGGTATTCACGAATCATCTGGTATATAAAATATGCAGGTATGAGTATGTTTGAGAAAAGACGCATGATCCATTGCAAATCGCCTGCAACGTAATAATTTGGAAAATACATCTTGGGTACAGAATCGAGTAAAAATGTATCTGGAAATAGTATGTATACAAAAAATAGACCAATCGATATGGTATACATGCCAATAATAAAGAGTCTTTGTTCTTTGAGTTTGTTAATGAGTGCAAATGCTGAATGTGCCAAGAAACATGTCAGAAATAAAACAGACGTGTTGAACATGAGTATGTTTCTGGATAGGTGAGGATCAGTAATATTGACCCCGATTACGTGTGAAATAGTAAACACACATACCATAAGCATTCCAGCAATAAGCATCTTGTTTGCAAAAGTTGAATGATCTTTGATGTAAATAACGATGATAAGAAAGAGGAGTAGAAGTGTTGAGACAATATACCCAATATTGTGAATAAAAAGTTGTAGGTGTGAGTCCATATGGCTACAGTATATCATTTCTTGCTATACCTCTCTATATACGCTAGTATTTTTCCATGGAAACTTTTTTTCTAGAAGTAATGGAGGTTGCAAAGACAATTGTTGTTGAGGTCTTTGGTATTCTCTGGAAAGTGATCACCAAAGGATTACTCTTTTTGATTTGGGCATTGCTCGCACTCATCATTTTGCCATGCGTCTTTGTGGCAGGACATATATATCCATTGTGGGTCGAATGGGGAGAAGAATTCTAGTCATGCATGACAAATAGAGTCTCAACCTGTTAGACTATGCCCATGAATCAAACAGAATTGAAACAAACAGCGATCATACCTCTCCACCCGACTATTTTTGTTATTCTCGGTATCACCGGAGATCTTGCCAGTAGGAAATTACTTCCTGCACTGCTCGCATTGTATTCGAAGAAACTCTTACCTCAGCGTTTTGCTATCATCGGATTTTCTCGACGCACTTTTTCTCGTGAAGAATTCCGCGAATTGATCCGTACCAAGCTCAATGTCCGCCCCGGTCAATTCAAGGAAGAAGAAATCAAACACTTCCTCGATCATATGTCATACGAACAGGGCATGTTTGATGATGGAGAATCGTACGCTCGACTCTCCAAGAAACTCGCCAGTATTGATGCGGGTTGGGGTCAATGCTCAAACAAACTCTTCCATCTCTCAGTTCCTCCGACATTGTATGAAAATATATTGAGTCATATTGCACGATCTGGTTTGAATAAGCCATGTTCTGATGAAACAGGTTGGACGCGTATACTCATTGAAAAGCCATTTGGCAAAGATATTGCCGCTGCTCGTAACCTCGACAAACTTCTCGGCAAACTCTTCAAAGAAGAACAAATATTCCGCATTGACCATTATCTCGCAAAGGAGAGTCTACAAAATATTCTTGCATTCCGATTCCACAACTCTATCTTTGAACCATTGTGGAGACGTGAATTTATCGACAAAGTTCATATCAAGTTGTATGAGAAAAATACTATAGAAGGTCGTGGAGCATTTTATGATGGTATTGGTGCGCTTCGTGATGTCGGACAAAACCACATGCTCCAGATGTTGGCACTCATTGCGATGGACAAACCATCAGTATTCGATGCTGATCATATCCGCATGGGACGTGCAAAAATATTGAAACATCTCGTCACCATCACTCGTCGTACTCTTGCTGATAGAGTCACACGTGCTCAATATGTCGGATATACCAGTGAATCAGGCGTTGCTCAGGATTCACAAACAGAGACATATATTCGTATTCAGACACATATACAGAATCCTCGCTGGAAAGGAGTTCCATTTTTCCTGGAAACAGGTAAGGCTATGAATGAAGCCAAGGCGGAAATAGATATGTATTTCAAGGATGCGACAGCTCCTGGACAGGACAATATCCTCACATTCCGTATCCAGCCCGATGAAGGTATCAAGATCAAGTTTTTCGTCAAAACACCAGGATATGATTTTGACGTGGAACCAAAAACGCTCAAATTCAGATACTCTGATACTGCCTTGCTCGATGAAGCACCAAATGATTATGAACGTTTGATCCATGATGCATTCGTTGGTGATCAGACATTGTTCGCTTCGACACAAGAAATCATGGCTTCATGGGAATATGTCACGCCTATCTTGGAGCACTTGAATGAGTTGCCGTTGAAGACATACAAGAAGGGAGAGAATGGCGTGATCTAATACAACAAAACTATGCTCAATTTTTTCACAAAAGCGCTTATAAAAAAGCAAATGAAAGGTATGCCTGAAGCTGAGATCGAAAAGGTGCTCACTATTATTGAAAAGAATCCTGATTTCTTCAAGAAGATGATTACGAGTATTCAAGAAAAAGTAAAACAGGGTATGAGTCAGGAAGATGCAGCAAAGCAGTTTGCACAAGAACATGGCGGTGAGTTAAAGGATATTTTGGGAAAATAGCAGGACTCATTATTGTACTTAATAAAGCCCTATCCACAGGGCAATTGTTAATTGGCATAGTATAATAATACGAAGTTTTGGTACTCACCATTGCTTTTGACCTACCTATTATTTATAGAATATTTCTTATTATGAAATTCAACATACAGGCATCGATGACAGTGGCACTGCTCGTGGTAATGATGTCTATTGTCGGTGTGTCACATGCTTCTGCTGCAACTATTTATATCAATAGTTCCACAGGAAATGATTCTACAGGAGATGGATCTGTCGGTAGTCCATATCAGACTTTCGATAAAGGATTTACAGTAGCGAATACATCCGGAGACACTCTTGATCTTACGGGAACTTTTGATTGGTCAAATCCCTCTGAAACAGGTGATCATATCGATAGTGGATACGTGATCGATAAAGATATAACTATTCAAGGTCAGAGTGCTACAACAACGTTCATTCAAGCATCTTCTACTGCCAATACTGCCGATAAATCTGTTTTTACAATTAATACTGGTAATACAGTAACAATAAAAAATCTCACTATACGTTATGGTGTCACTACTCTTGGTTCAACAGGTGGAGGTATTACAAATGGTGGTACGTTGATTGTTGAAAATTCTAAGATAGAATACAACACGTTTAATACGACCAGCTATCAGGGTGGAGGAGCAATTTTTTCTGGAAATGGAACAAGTGTAACTATCTCTACTTCTACTATTTCTAACAATGCATACATCGGTCGTCTTTATGGTGCTGGAGGTGTTGATATTGAAGCAAATGGCTCATCGCTTACTATTGTTGATTCGACGTTTGCAAATAACTCAGGTACCAGTGATCAACCAACCGCGTATCCCTATGATTATTCATCTGTAGCAGGTGCTCTGGAAATTCGTGCAGGTTCGGGTCTCACTATTACGAACTCGACTTTTACTGGAAATACAACAAATTCATATGCAGGAGCAATCAATATTCAAAGTACTAATACAATAATCACAAACGCAACTATTGTAGGAAATAATGCTGATGCAGGGGCTGGAGGTATTTTGTTTACTTCAAATTCAGCTAATCTATATTTAAAAAATACTATCCTCGCTAACAATATAGGAAGTACTACACCTGATGATTTCTATGCATTTGATTCTACTTCTGGAAATCATATTGGTGATAACGGATTCAATATTGTTGAAGCAAGTACCAATAGGGATTGGTCTGCGATAGGAGATCTTGCTGGAGATCAAGTAAATTTGAATATAGCAAGTTCACTTGCAGATAATGGTTCTATAAATGGTGTTCAAACTCTGGCTCTGCAAGCTGGTAGTGTCGCTATCAATGCGGGTAATTTGTACTTTGCGAATTCTGGCGTAAGTATTCCAACTCTTGATCAGAGAGGTTTTTCGAGAAGTGGAGCAGTTGATATTGGTGCGTATGAGTACAACGGAGTTTTATCTCCAGTATTTACAGGAAGTGGCACGGGCACATCAACAGACCCTTATGTCATCACGACATGTGATCAGCTTGAGCAGATGAATCTCGATTTAAATGCGAGTTATGTTCTCAGTAATGACGTCGATTGCTCCATAACAAATCCAAATGATCCGAGTAATACTACAAGTCAGTGGTCAGATGGCAAAGGATTTTCTCCGATAGGCGGATTTTCTTTCATCGCGCAGTATGCATGGCAAGGGTACAGTTATCAAAACTTTACTGGTTCTCTTGATGGTCAGGGTCACAAAATACTCAACTTGTATATAAACAGGCCTTTTATAGATAGTAATACAAACCCCGAAGGATATTACGTGGGGCTATTTTCTACGATTGCAAATGGTGCACAAGTAAAGAATCTTGGTTTGGTAAATGTGAATGTCACTGGTGGTAATGACGTTGGGGCACTTGCAGGAGGTCTGTCAGGAACTGCTACGAATGTATACAGCACGGGTAGTGTTAATGGAGGCACTCGTGTCGGCGGACTCGTCGGTGTACACGTTGATGCAAACAATTTTCCAAACTCAAGTCCACTTATATATTCATGGAATGGAACAAAGTATACCTACACAGATGATGTGGGAGCTATTTTGCCAAAGACATTGAATGGAGTAGATGTAGCAACGATCAAGTCTAGTGATGTTGCACCAAAGGATGGAACGTATTCATTTAAGATTGCCGAAGAATACAATGAAATTGTCTATTATGATGAAACAGCACTGATGACATTTGATCACGCACCTGGATATTCTGTAGTAGAACCACTCAATACTGGTGCAGGAGTTGCTGATTTGCGAACGATTAGCGACACACCGACACATCCACTCATTTCGTGTACGGATGATACGGGTGCAGACTGTCTCAATGCCCTCAGGTCAGATGATGATAAATGGAGTTATAGCAATCCAAACGGTACATATAGTAAAAAGAATCTAAATAAATACTGGATTCTTGATTTTGGTGATTTGGGAAATGCTACAGATACAGAACTTGTTCTGAGTGGTGCGCGTGACTATGCAGCCAGTGCACAATATCCCGGCAATTCAAACCGTTCAATTCAAGTCAAAGATACTCATGGTAATTGGGTAGAAATATATAATAAAGCAGCGCTCGGCTCAAATGGTTCACCAAGAATTCGTACAGTAAATATGACAGGAAAGTTCCTGAGTAACGATCATCACATAAAAGTCGCCTTTGATACCTACAATGCAAACTATTTTGCTATAGATACGTCTCCTCAGGTTCCATTCACGACACATACGTATCATCCTTTGACTGCAAATCTTGATTTCCATGGATTTACTGAGATAGATCATACGTATTATTTCAATCACAATTATGACAAAGTAAGTGCTGTACCAAATACTCCTTTCAAAAATCAATACGGTAACTTTACAAAATATGGTGACGTGAACCCACTTCTCTCATCATCGGATGATCATTTCGTGATTATGAGATATGGTGATCAACTCTCACTTGAATTCCCATATAATCCGATACCCGAAGGCATGGTACGCAGTTTTGCAGTGTACAACAATGCTCTGTACAAACACGCCACAAATGACAATCTCGGTGTACTCGGACAGTCAGCGGGGTATTTACCTTACAGTGGCATGACAAAATATTCTCTGAATATGACTCCGTATCCACAAACACAGTCAAATATAGACTATCAAAATACATGGAATACTCGTTTCTATCCCGGACCATTTCCTGACGCACTCCGTTCTCTGGGTAGCACGATCATAGCGTCATACTCGACTGCAACTACGACTGGTAACTACGAGGTAGGAGGTTTGGTTGGTGAAAATTCAAAAGAAATTAGAAGATCTTATTCTTCGGGTATAGTTACTGGTCAATATTATTATGCAGGTGGTCTAGTTGGCATGAATTTGAATGCGACAGGTTGGATTCACGATTCATATTCTACAGGGGAAGTCCATGGTATGTCTCAAACCGGAGGATTGGCAGGATACAACTCAGGAACGATCGAAAGGAGCTATTCTATCGGAGATGTTTATAGTACAAATTCCTATACAGGTGGACTTATTGGCTTGAATTATCCAGCTACAGATCCTAGTGTTGTTGATTCGTTTACCACATCAAATATTGTATCTTCGGGAAATGATTCTCATGGAGGACTCGTTGGTTATGGATACAGTTATGATTATGCAAGTAGTAGTAACTATTGGTTCAACTCTGAAACTGACGGAATCGGTTTCACTCAAGGTACTCAGCCATTAAAAGCTGATAGTGCAGACGTATTCAAGCTGAATGATACGAATGTACCACTCACTGATTGGGACTTCAGTACGATCTGGACAGCTATCGATGGTGTGAATGGTGGATACCCAGTTTTCTTGTGGCAACATCCTACACCGCTGTCTGTTCCAGCTCCTCCTGCTCCAGTAGTCACCCAAAGTTCAAGTGGAGGTTCAGTCTCAGTTGCTACTCTTGCCGGTATGCTTGCTCCAGGTGCGACCACGACTGCGTATTTGAAGTCACGAGGATACGATGTACATACACAGTCATCTCAAACACCTTCAGTCGGTAATTCATCTGGATTTAGTCGATCACTAACTCTCGGTGACACACATCCAAGTGTATTGTTGCTGCAACAGTACTTGAATACTCACGGATTCATTATTACCAAGTCAGGTCCCGGTTCACCAGGTAATGAGACAACCAAGTTCGGTAAGATGACCTTCAATGCTCTCAAGAAATTCCAGAAAGCATACAAGCTTCCTGTTACCGGATTCTTTGGTCCAAAGACGAGAGCGGCGGTTCTTTGGTCTGAATACTAGGATGGTGGTGTGGGGAAGGGATTGATTTTTTGCGTCTCGGTCATTTCTCTGTTACAGTGATCATCTCATGTCACTATCCATAGGCATCGTCGGCCTCCCAAACGTCGGAAAATCAACACTCTTTAATGCTCTTACGAAAAAGAGTGTCCTTGTGGCAAACTATCCTTTCGCAACCATCGACCCATCTGTGGGCGTTGTAGCGGTTCCTGACGAGCGTCTCTATAAGCTCGCAGAATTTTCTAAGACTATCAAGACCGTCCCTGCAGTTGTTGAATTCGTAGACATTGCTGGTCTCGTCAAAGGTGCGTCAGCCGGTGAAGGTCTTGGCAATCAATTCTTGACCAATATTCGTGAGACTGATGCGATCGCAGAAGTGGTACGTATCTTCGAAGATGACAATATCATTCACGTCGATGGTAAGGTCAATCCTCTCGGCGATATCGAAGTTATTAACCTCGAACTTATTCTTGCTGATTTACAAACGGTCTCGAAGAGAATCGTCAATGTGGGCAAGGAAGTCCGTTCGGGCAAGAAAGAAGCAATCCTCGAACACGGTCTGCTCGAAAAGTTGAAACCAGCTCTCGAAAATGGAAAACTTGCTTCAAGTGTTATTGTTGATGAATTTGAAGCACCTTTCTTGAAGTCATTGCATCTCCTTACTTCGAAGCCATTTATGTATGTCTTGAATAAAAAGTCAGGCGGAAAGAACCTCGATGAGCTCAAAGATGCTCGTTGGGATGCACTCATGAAATTTTTGAATGAATCAAAAGCAAGTTGGGTGATCGTTGATGCGGGTATCGAACAAGAACTCAAAGATTTTGAAGGAACTGAAAAAAATGAGATGCGCGAAGGTCTCGGTGCTACCAAAGATGATGGTATCAACAATCTGATCAAGAAAGGGTATGAACTTTTGAATTTGATAACCTATTTTACAACAGGCGAGAAGGAAACTCGTGCCTGGACGATCGGTCGTGGCTGGTCAGCACCAATGGCGGGTACTGCGATTCACGGTGATTTCAAAGACAAATTTATTCGTGCAGAAGTGATTGAATGGGACAAGCTTATTGAAGCGGGTTCATTTGGTGCTGCACGTGAGAAAGGGTGGTTGCGTACGGAAGGTAAGGAATATATCGTCAAAGATGGGGATGTAATGGAGTTTAAGATCTAACAAGATCTGGTATATAATGAATCCATGGAACAAATACCAGGAAACAATGTAGATAATAAGATTGAACAAAAATGGAATATTAATCCCGTAGAAGCTATTCAGACTATAGAAAGATCTATCGAAATATCACCTATTATCGATACTGACATTGCAATGTGTGTCATAAAGCCGGATGCATTTCAAAATAAAGATATTATCATCAAAAGATTGGAAGATTCTGGTTTATATATTGTAAAGAGTGTCACGAAGAACCTTCCTGAGAAATTTGTCATAGGCGAAATGTATGATCCCAACACTCTTCCAAAACCAATCGCTGAAGCAACGGCAAAACATTTTTCAAGTGGCCCGTCAGAAATAATCTTGGTAAAAGGGGATGATGTGGTGAATAAACTTTTGCAAGTCATTGGACTCAAGACAAATCCTGTACTCTGTGAAGAAGATACAGTCAGATATATGTATGGCGATCATGTTCCTGAAGAACTTGAACAAGGTTTGAAATATTACAGAAATGCTGCTCATAGATCCACCAATAAAGGTGAAGCTATAGCCGATGTGAAGAAATTTAAGCAGATTTTGTAAGGTAAATTTGACCACAAATACTCAATTGACACAAGGGTAGCGACATGCTACCATTTTTCACTGTACACCCGTTGTGTGCATAGATCTTTTGGAAGTTGTGAGGCACTTCCGCCTGACACTTCATAGTTGAACATTCCAAATTACATATAATTATGAAAGTAATTAAACACAGTTTACCCCCAAACGTTCGTGGGGGTGGCGGATTTTTGATGCTTATTAGTTCAGTATTAATTTTAGGCATCATAATCTGTGGCGTTGTTGGTGCTGGTGTTATCTACGTCTTCCGACTGAAAGGCAAAGCATGAAAGAGAAATTCGATTTCAGTCGAGCTCGGAGTAACAATTACACCCACGAAATTCATGGCGCACACAGTCAAACTACCGACTGGCGTGTGGTGTGCATCTTCGGTATTCCATCGTTCGTCATCCTGCTCTATACGTTGTTCTCGGTTCATTAAATCCTCAAAAGACATTTTCAACCCCGTCGCTCGCGAGCGACGGGGTTTTTATTATACGGCTGAATGGACTAGGTTCGACCTAGTCACTATCTCATTTTTACGCTATTATTCATGACATGAAAAAGAAACCTATTCCGCAATCTATGTCCTATGATCCGGCTATTATAGAGAAGAAATGGCAGAAGAAGTGGGTGAAAGATAAAATATACGTAAGTAAAGAAAAGCAAAATGGAAAAGGGAAAAAGGAAGATGGGGAGAAATTTTATGTGCTCGATATGTTTCCATATCCATCAGGAGAAGGACTTCATGTCGGACACCCAAAGGGATACATTGCAACTGATGTTGTGTCTCGTTTTCATCGCATGAATGGAAAGTCAGTATTACATCCGATGGGTTTTGATGCGTTCGGACTTCCTGCAGAAAACTACGCCATCAAGATGAAGGTCAATCCTGCGATTGGTGTCAAAAAGAATATTGCGCGTTTCAAAGAACAACTCGAAATTCTCGGCTTTGACTATGATTGGTCACGTGAAGTAAATACAACTGATCCCGCATATTACCGATGGACGCAGTGGATTTTCTTGCAGATGTACAAAAAAGGATTGGCATTTGAATCATTTGAACCGATCAATTGGTGTCCTTCATGTAAGACTGGTTTGGCAAATGAAGATCTCGAAAACGGTCGCTGTGAACGTTGTGGTACACCTGTCGAGAAGAAACCTCTTCGTCAGTGGGTGTTGAAGATCACTGATTATGCAGAACGTCTGCTTGCAGATCTCGATGCTACGGGTGCCGATGGAAAAGCATTGCTCGATTGGCCTACATCTATCAAAGAGTCTCAGAAAAATTGGATTGGGAAGAGTGAGGGAGCAGAGATTGAATTCAAGATCCAAGATTCAAGAAACAAGAACCAAAAAATCACCGTCTTCACAACTCGCGCAGATACTTTATTCGGCGTGACATACGTTGTTCTTGCACCTGAACATGCATTGGTTGCTACGTTACTCGATTCCGTTTCAAATAGAAAAGAAGTTGAAGTGTATGTTGCGCAAGCAAAACTTGAGAGTGAAATAGAACGCACTGATGCCAAGAAAGAAAAGACTGGTGTTGAACTCAAGGGTGTCACAGCTATCAATCCTGCAAACGGTGAACAGGTTCCTGTGTGGATTGCAGACTATGTTCTTGCGGATTATGGAACAGGTGCAGTCATGGCGGTGCCAGCACATGATGATCGTGATATGGCGTTTGCTAAGAAGTATAAATTACCGATTAGAGAAGTTATAGCTGAAGAGACTGGTACTCCTGTCGCAAATGAAGAACGACGAGATGGTGTCGCAACAGTTATATTTGATCCTCATACTCAAAAGTACGCTGTTCTCAAATGGAAGATAAATGGTCTTTATGGATTACTTTCTGGCGGAAAAGATGGAAATGAATCAGATAGAGAAACTCTTGAACGTGAAGTTGCTGAAGAAAGTGGATTCAATGATTTTACCTGTGTTGAAGAACTCGGGCATATATTTGCGCACTATTACAATGGTTTGAAAAGAATTCCGCGTTCTGCACTTGCAGCGGGATACCTCATCGTTCTCAATAGTACCAAAGCTGATGAGACGAGACGTGAAGAACATGAAAAATTTGATATTGCATGGGTATCAGCAAATGAAATAGTTGAGAATTGGAAACAACATGAATCAATAGGTCTCGGTCATTGGAAGTTATTCCTTGAACGTGGTATCGCTCGGGCAATCGAACTTGGCTATGACAAAACTACCGATCGTACTATGTTTTCTTGGTTAGCTACAACTGGTGATGGTAAGTTGATCAACTCAGGTCCATTCTCTGCCATATCTTCAACTGAAGCTCGAAAGAAAATCGCTGAACAATATGGAAAAGTTAAAACTACATACAAACTCCGCGATTGGGTCTTTTCTCGCCAACGTTATTGGGGTGAACCAATGCCACTTATTCACTGTGAGAAATGTGGTGTCGTACCTGTACCTGAGAAGGATCTTCCAGTAAAACTACCCCCAGTGACCTCATATGAACCTACAGGAACAGGTGAGTCACCACTCGCAGCGATTTCAAAGTGGGTCAATGTAAAGTGTCCTGTATGTAAAGGCAAAGCGAAGCGCGAAACCAATACCATGCCACAATGGGCAGGTTCTTCGTGGTACTACCTCCGTTATATGGA